>NZ_JBAMDH010000007.1:0-159293 GCF_036961685.1 Massilia sp. DD77 | reverse complement strand
CGGCGGCGGGCAGCGTGGCCAGCCGGCGGCCGACCCAGGCTGCCAGCAGCAGCGACAGGGGCAGCACCACCATGTAGGCCAGCAGGTCGGCCGTCGACGGCATGCGGTTGGCCGTGCGCCAGTAGGCGACCGCGCCGGCCCAGCTGACGCCGAAGACCAGCAGCGCAATGAAGGAGGACTTGAGCCAGCCGCGCATGTCAGACCTGGTCGATGGTGGCTTGCTGGCCGGCGATCAGGGAAGCCCCGCATTCGGTCACGTCGCCATGGCGGGCGGCCGGCTTGCCGTCGATGATCAGGCTCATGTCGCCGCTGACGATTGCACCCGTGCCATGTACCGGGCATGTGGCCTTGTCCCCCATGCGGGCGATGCCGATGCCGCCGCTGTCGCTAACGTTCGATGCCTCGATGACGGTGCCGCCGTGCGAAGTCTTGTCGCCCAGCCTGATCAAGGGTCCTGCCATGTCGTGTTCTCCCATCTTGCTTGCTGCGGTTTCGTTAGTCGGTTCGGGACTCATCTCGCTGTCCTGGCGCCGGCGAGGCGCAGTTCCGTATGTCCCAGGTCCAGCATCTTCCAGCGCCCGCCCCAGGTCAGCCCGACCGATTCCGCCACCTCGCCGTACAGCTGGTAGCCGCGCATCGCCCATGGATCCTTTTCCGAGATGACGATGCGGCCCTGGCGCACGAAGGCGCAGTCAGCGGCGAGGCCGTACTGGTGCCAGCTCTGGTAGGCGGACGCATTGGTGACGGTGGGCCCCATGCCGGCCAGCAGCTGCTGGCGCTGCGGGCTGCGGTAACCCTCGATGAGCGTCATCTCGTAGCCATGCCGCTCCTTCATGATGCGGAAGGCGAGCAGCAGGCGCTGTTCAAAGTCCGGGTTGAGCATGGCCCAGTCGCGGCTGGCGGTGGCGATCAGCGGCCGGGCGAGCCTGACTTCCGGGGTGGCGAAGGCCAGCGGCGGCAGCGGCGGCGGGGGCGCCAGGTGTTCGCCCTCGAGCAGGGCCGCGACCTGGCCGTTGACTTCGCGCGTGGATGCCGCGAACCCGTTCAGGCGGGTATGCGCGCCGCCCAGGAAGGCCAGCAGCGGCGGAAGGATGACCAGGAGGGCACAGCTTATGCAAAATACATAGTGCCGGGTGAGGAAGCTGCGGGCCACGCGGATGCTTGCGCGGCCAGACCGGCCCATCGATGCCAGGCGGGATTCCCGCCCTTGCGACCTTGATTGCCAGTGCCGTTGAATGCGCTCTCCAGCGCTCCCGATTGCCTGCAGCAGGGCGGCGCGTCCCGAAGGGAACAACACCATCCAGCTGACCAGGCATGCGAGCGCGAAGTACAGCGCTACAGCAAAAAACAGCAAATGTGCTCTTCCTAGTTAGACAAGAATGTTACAAAAAGTCAGTTGCCGCGGAGTATAACTTTACTTTGTGGTAAGAGCCCGCACGATTGAAAATTCCCGTTATGCATAAACTCGCACAATTGGTTACTTTATTTTAGGCACGGTTTTTACAATTAACGTAGAGTTATATTTCGCTTAACTAGGGAGTGCGTTTTGCTCGACAGTCACGACCGTCGGCCGGGTTCCGGCCGTCCCAGTCTTCTATCGCCGGAGCGGCCGGCGGCGCCCGCGGACCAAGGCATCCTGAGCCAGCTCGACGGCGACGCACCGCCGTCCTGGCAGGCGCCGCGGCGCAGCAAGGGGCGTGGCGCGGCGCTGGCCTGCGGCCTTGCGCTTGCCGGCGCGGGCGCGGCCATGCTCCTGTGGTCCGTGTACGACGACGCGGTGGCCGGCGCCGCGCCGGAACTGGCGATGGCGGCCCCACAACCGCGTTCTGAGCCGGCGGCACATGCACAGCCGGCGAGCGCGGCGGCCGTCTCGACCGCGCTTGCCGCGGGTGCGGGATTGCCTTCCGCGGCCGCGATCCACGACGAGGCTGTGCCAGGCAACCAGGACGAGCTAAGCACCGCGCTCGCGGCTGCCGGCGCGGGCGCCGGGGCAGCCAGCCTGGCCCAGGCCCTCGATGCGCCGTCCGGCCGCGAGCAGGCGAAGGCGCCGGGATCCGCACTGGACGCGGGGCGCAAGGACGAGCTGTCGGCCCTGCTGGATGCGCCGCCCAAGGCCGAGCCGGTCGCGCGCACCGCTGCGCCGCGCAAGGAGGCGGCAAAGGCGAAGGCCGCTGAGCGCAAGCTGGCGCGCGAAGGCAAGGCGCGTCCGCAGTCCTCGCCGCACACGAAACCCCGCGCCAAGCCGGCGCCAAAGAAGGCCCAGCCGGCGGTCGATAGTGATGTCGCGCTGCTTGCGGCCTTGCTGGCGCACTCGAAGGCGGCCGACGCCGGGAAAGGCGCCACGCAGTTCAAGCGCTGCGCAGCAGGCGTCAGCGCAGCCGAGGCGGAGCGCTGCCGCGCGCGCCTGTGCGAAGGCAGCGCCAAGGGCACGTCCGAGTGCAAATCCTTCCGGACTTCCAAAGCGTCGAGCTGAACATGCGTCGTGAATTGCTGGACCAGGCATTGGCCGCGTTGGCGGAATTCGGCAGCGCGACGCGCCTGTACGCCTTGAGCGTGGGTGACGGCAGCCTGGAACTCGGCCCCAGCGGGCTGATGGTCGAGGCCTTCGCCGCCGACGACATGGTGCAGGGTGTGGGCATGCGCGACGTGATCGCATTGTCCACCAGCGCCGCGATCGACCTGGCCAGCCTGCTGGGCGAGCCGGCCTCGCTCGCCGTCAGCCTGGCCGACGGCAGCCGCGCCCAGTTCGCGGGCGAGATCAGCGAAGCCGCGATGCTTGGCAGCTCAGGCGGGCTGGCGCGCTACCGGGTGCGCATCTCGCACTGGATCTGGCGCCTGGCGCACGTGCGCGGCAGCCGGGTGTGGCAGGATATGGCGGTGCCGGACATCGTCGACGATGTGTTCGCGGCCTACGCGCCGGCCGCGCGCTGGCGCTGGAGCGAGGACGCGCTGTCCTTCATGGCCGCCGTGCCGGCGCGCAGCTACTGCTGCCAGTACCGCGAGTCCGACCTGGCCTTCGTCGAGCGTCTCCTGAGCGAGGAAGGCCTGGCCTGGCGCTTCGAGCAGGGCGAAGACGGGCCCACCCTGGTCGTGTTCGCCGACACCGTGGCGCGCAGCGCCATTCCCGATGACCCGAGCAGCGCGGCGATCGGCGTGCGCTTCCACGGCGCCCATGCGCGCGAACAGAGCGACACCGTGCAAGCCCTGGCCGCGCAGCGCACTGTCGGGGCCAGCGCCACCACGGTGCTCAGCTACGACTACAAATCCAAACGCGCCGTGGCCGCCAGCGCGCCGGCGCGCACGCCCGGCTCCAGCCGGCTGCCGCCGCTGGAGTCCTACGACGCGCCCGGCCAATATGCCTTCGCCAATCGCCAGCTGGCGCAGCGCTATGCGGATATCCAGATGGAGGCGCGCGAGGCGCGCACCCAGCTCTGGCGCGGCCGCTCGACCTTGCGCACGCTGCGCGCCGGCACCCGCTTGAACATCACGGGCGCGCCGCTGCAGCGCCTGAGCGAAGCGGCCGCGTATACGGTGCTGCGCGTGACCAGTGTCGGCATCAACAACCTGCCGTCGCGTGCCCAGGACGCCCTGGCCGAGCTGTTCGGCCCAATACCCGAGCTGCTGGAAGAACTGGCGCGTCCGGATGCGCCGCCGGACTTCCCCCTAGCCATCGCACAGGCCCGCAAAAGCGGCTACGCCAACTGCTTCGAGGCCGTGGCCGCGGACCTGCCGTGGCGCCCGCAGCTGGCCGGCAGCGATGGCCGCGCGCACCCGCGCCCGACCGCGGGCGGCGCCCAGAGCGCGATCGTTGTCGGCCCGGACGGCAGCGACAGCCCGGTGGGCGCCGACGAGATTCACTGCGACCGCCTGGGGCGGGTGCGCATCCGCTTCCACTGGCAGGACAGCGGCAACGCGACTTGCTGGGTGCGGGTCGCGCAGCGCCTGGCGGGCGGTGGCCTGGGCAGCCAGTTCCTGCCGCGCATCGGGCAAGAAGTGATCGTCCAGTTCATCGAGAACGATATCGACCGGCCGCTGATCGTGGGCGCCCTGTACAACGGACAGGGCGAGGGCGGCGTCATTCCCACGCCGGGCGGCAAGCCGGGTGAGTGCGACGCGGCCGCGGTGTTCGAGTCCGCCCACGATCACGCCGTCTCCGGCCAGGGCAACCTCGCTGCCGGAAACAGCCCCGTGTGGCACGGCGCGTCCAGCGACAGCGCCGGCCACCGCAACGCCGCCGCGCTGTGGGGCCTGCGCAGCAAGGAATTCGGCGGCGCCGGCTACAACCAGCTGCTGTTCGACGACACCGATGCCCAGGGACGGGTGCAGCTGCGCACCACGCTGGCGGCGACCGAGCTCAATCTGGGGCACCTGATCCATGGCGCCGATAACTACCGCGGCAGCCTGCGCGGCCTGGGCGCGGAACTGCGCACCGACGCCTATGGCGCGCTGCGCGCGCAGGCCGGGCTGCTGGTGAGCAGCTACCGGATCGCGCATGGTCCCGCGGCGCGCGAACCTGCCGGCGACAACGTCGCGGGGATCGCATTGCTGAAGCAGGCGGTGGTGCTGGGCCGGAGCCTGAGCGACGCGGCCGTGGCGCACGAGACGGTCGGCTTCGCCGCTCACCTGGGCGCCGCCAAGCCTGGCGCCAGCATGGTCGACGACAAGGCGCCGCCCCTGCAGGCGATGTTGACGGCGGTGTCGGGCATGGTGGGCGCCGAGGAACCGGACGCCGCGAGGGCGGATGCCGCGGCCAGGGACACCGCGCCTGCTGCGGACAAGCTGCCGCACCTGAGCGACCCGCTGATCGCGATCTCGGCCAAGGCCGGGCTGGCCGTCACCGCCGCGCAGGCGGTGCAGGTCTCGAGTGGGGAAACAGCTGCCTTCATGAGCGGCGGCGACACGCAGTTCGTCACAGGCGGGCGCCTGCGCGTGCATGGCGGCCAGGCGATCGGCATGCTGGCCGGCGCGGTGAAGGCGGGCGAGGGCGATGTCGGCTTGCAGCTGATCGCCGCGCAGGATGCCGTCGATGTGCAGGCCCAGGCCGACGTGCTGAAAGCACAGGCGCGCGATGAAGTCCATGTCGTCAGCGCGAACGCGCATGTGGACTGGGCGGCCGCGAAGCGCATCAGCTTGTCGACGGCCGATGGGGCGAATATCACGATTGAAGGAGGCAACATCACTGTGCAGTGCCCAGGAAAGATCACGGTTCATGCAGGGAAGAAGAGCTATCTCTCTCCCGATAGCCTGAGCTACTCGTTACCGGCAATGCCGCGCACCATCTGCGTCGCCTGCCTCAAGAAGTCACTGGACGCGGCGCCTGCGTTCACGTCCGTGGAGTAGGGCGTGCTGATTGATCCATTCGACCCTGGTTGGCAGTCCGCGCTGGCGGAGCAATATCGATCGCTGCCGCAGGGCGCGCGTCTTGTCTTGCTGGTGGATGGTGCTTTCGTACCCGGCATGTTCAGGGAGCTGGACGACCGTTGTGCAGCAGTCCTCTTGTTCGAGGCGCTTCCCGGGTGCTCCGAGGCGACCAGGGATGTGTCGCCCTTTATCGTGGAGTTCGATCCGGACAATCGGAGTTTGGAACAGGTGCTGAAGCGTTGCGACGGCTATCCAATGGTCAGCGCTATCGCCACCTTTGAAAGCCTGGTGGAACTTGGAGAACGGCTCGCGGCTTGGTGCATCGTGGCGGTGGACGGCCAGCGCTTCAATTTCCGCTTTCCTGATACACGGCGTCTTCCCGGGATATTCAAAGTGCTGACGCCGGCGCAACGTGCCGAATTTGTTGGGAGTGCATTTGGTTGGCGATACATGGGCAGGGATGGTTTGTGGCAGGAACTGTCGCTGGAAATTTGCACATCCTGTGTACCTGTTACTACAAGGGCGGAGCTGAACCAGAAGCAGTTCGGGCAGCTCGTGGAAGACAGCGAACCGGATGAGATGTGGGTACGCTTGACGCGCCGGGGAGTGGTCTCGGCACTCTCACCATCGCAACGTCACTCGATTCTGACGCGAGCTCTGGAACTGGCCGCCGTGGGCCAACTCAGCAATAACTCGAAAATGGAGTGGTGCGCCGTTTGTTTGACTGACGATAAAACACGTGATTATGAGGCGCTCCCGGAGATGTTTGCACAATGGAATCACAGAGAGATGGAACGGTTATGAAGCGGATAAATGGACTCCTATGCTCCCTACCTTTTCTGCTAGTGGGATGCTCGACATGGGCGGATTCGATGACGACATCTTCGAAGGACAGTGTTTCCGTCAGCATCCACGGCGTGAACTATACCGCAGACGCATTTCGATACGTTGTAGTCGATCCGAAAGACCCAAAGAATTCTGGCGGCGGGGAATTCATTGAGCCTTTTGGCGCGGGAGGCATCATGTGTTGTTATTCCTTGCCGAAACAATGGAGGCCTGGGATTCAGATCCAAGTCCGTTCGACACACTGGCTGCCGGAGAAACCGAACGGCGAACTGCCTGAGGTAAAAGAGGTTTTTACGGTTGACGTGCCGCGATACGCGGACGGGAAGGCCGGTGAGCTCTGGGTGATCCGGACTGCTGAGGGGAAGATCGACGTGGTCTCAAGCGATCTGCAACCTAACCATCCAAAGTGGCCGGGGAAGGTAAAAGGTTGGCCCGTCCCCTCCATTGAATACCGGCGAGAACGTTGGGAGCTGTATCGAAAAATCGCGGAGAACGACGTGGCTTTGTATCAAGGGCTGCTTGGGGAGCTGAATGCTTCCAGGCAAGAGCGTACTCAAAAAGCGTGGCCAAATGACTTGAGAATCCACCAAGAAGAGATGAAAAAGTTTAGCGGGCCAAACGACCCTGCTTATGCCGAGTTTTTGAAGCGCCGTTATATGCGAATGCTTGCAAAAGCCGAAGCTCGCGTTCAGGAGCTCATGAAAGGGAAACCTTGAGTACTGTTCTCTGCCCCTCTTTGTCAACCCGTTACTCAAGCGCCGCTGAAGAGAAAATCTTCTTCGAGGGAGATGATTTAGATTTGATTAGAATGCATGAGGAACGGGAAAGATTCGAAAATAATATTCCCGACGAATCATGTAAGACCAATCTATTCTTCGGCTTT
Organism: Massilia sp. DD77; assembly: GCF_036961685.1. NCBI lineage: Bacteria > Pseudomonadati > Pseudomonadota > Betaproteobacteria > Burkholderiales > Oxalobacteraceae > Massilia > Massilia sp. DD77. Next base: position 152,203 of record NZ_JBAMDH010000007.1, on the reverse strand, counting down.
TTCTTTGATGGAACGCGGAACAACTATGAGAAAGCAGAAGCTACCAAAGAACATTCGAATGTTGCCCGTCTTTATGATATTTTCCCTGGTCAGAGCGTGCCGGGTGTCCTCCCAACTTCTACAGAGTGGCGACACCAGACGGAGAAATATTCTCATTTTTTCAGGGTTTACATTCCGGGTGTCGCTTCTTCATTCAAAGAAGTAAACGACAGTGGGGAAGGGATGGCCGCCACCTTCGGCGGCGCTGCAGGGGCTAAAGGGAACGATCGAATCGTTTGGGGGTTAATCCAGGCAATCAATAACGTACACCGCTATTTCCATGGTCGAACTCTTATCTCATCCGAAGAGGCTGCCTCGCTATCGAACAAGATTCAATTGTCCCGTGCGGCGCGTCGCGTTATGGAAGATCCAAGTTTTTCGCCGGTCAACAGAGCCAGCAATCTAGACGAAAAACCGCGAGTCGAGTTCGAAAAGCTATTGCGGCGCTTGCACGCGAGCGTGTCTCAGCATTGGACCACAGAAGGTCGGCCGCCAGCAAAAATCGATCCCGGGATTGTCGAGAAAATCTACATTTCGATGTTCGGCTTTTCGCGTGGGGCGACGCAGGCACGAGCATTTGCGAACTGGTTAGCATCACTCTGCGGACTAGATGCAATGATCCGGGGCGAGGGGCAAAGCAGCCTGGGCGGCTTCCCGGTTGTGTTCGACTTTCTGGGCCTGTTCGATACAGTGGCGTCGGTAGGCTTGGGAAACACATACGGCAACTTTCCAATATTGCATTTATTCGACGGGCATGGTGCTTGGGCGGATGCTGAGGACAGTCTTCGAATTCCGGGCTGCGTTAATAGCTGTGTTCACTTGGTCGCGGGGCACGAGCTTCGCCGGAGCTTTCCGGTTGACTCGATCGCGGTTGGCTCAGTTCTTCCAGCGAGAGCGAAGGAAGTCGTATTCCCTGGTGTTCACTCAGACGTCGGAGGAGGGTATGGGCCAACGCAGCAAGGCAAGGGAACTGATCCGGACGGGACGGATATGCTGTCGAGGCTGCCGTTGCTATATATGTATAGGGAGGCACGAATGGCTGGCGTCCCCCTCAAGCTGGAATTGGCCCCTTCCGTTGTCAAGCGACGGTTTGCTCTAGCGCCACAGACCCTCAGCGATTTCAATGATTATCTATCGAAATGCACAAAAACGTCTGGATCGCTTACCGACATCATCAGGGAACAGGCGCTGCTGCAAATGGCGTGGCGTTACTATCGAAGAGACCAGGGGCCGCAGCCTTTGCATAAAATACCGAGCTTCGTGAGGGCGACGAATTTCGACAAAAACGATCTCGAGTCGGCGAACAAGGAATTCAACAAGGAACTCGCCGATTTCGAGGAATGGTTAGAGGGATTCACAGATCGAAAGCCACGCAGGCAAGCTCCTGGTTTCGACAATCGAGTGTCGCTCGAATGGGAGGAAATCGCTACCTATTGGAAGTTGCCGGAGCCTGATCCAGCGGTCACACGCTTTTTTGATGAGTATGTGCATGATTCACGGTCTGGATTCAAACTGAGCGGCGACGACAGCGAAGCCGAAGCCATCAAAACACTCAAGAAATGGTCAATGTGGCTCAAATATGCCAAAAAGCGGCACGAAGACTCGATGAGAAACGGTTTTGACTTCCAGCTCGAAGCACCGCCGGACTATGGCATGAGTACCAATCAGCGGATAGCAGCCGAAGACTATGACAAGACACAATCGATACCTCGGTATATCACGGAGGGCCGCGAACCATATCGGTTTGCCGAGGCGGGATATTTCCGGTTCCGTAAGATCTATGGAGGCTCGGACTCGGTCTTGCTGTCCAACTGGCGACCCGCTGGTTGGCATAATGGACGCGCAGTAGCGGCTAACACCAGAAGCACCAACTCGGATCAGGCCTCACCGGAAACTGTGTGAGTGCGTCAAGAAAGATCTGGCGCGGGCCGAGTTGGCGAAGTACGGAAGGAGGGTACGGCAGGGAGCTTTTGAAGGAGAAGCCTTGAATATGAGTGACCGCGACGTGCTAACTATCCAAGACCGGCGACCTGGCAGGAGAGCAGGCCCAACCAGCGGCCGTATCACATCGGCCTGACCCAGCACCACCCATCGGGCCGGATCGGAGCGAGGATGCATATATCGGTTCGTGCGCCGCGTGTCGCGAAGTGTGTGAATGAACGCGGAAATCGTCGCGCTGCTTGGGCGCTTTCGGAACGGAGCAACGGTTTCAGCGCCGTGATTGAAACGGTGCCGCGATCCAACATGCCACTGCCTTTTTATCTGACAAAAAATATCCGTATGAAAGCTATGCTTCCTTTCCCTTGGCGCCGCCGAATGGTGATGGCCGGCGTGGCGCTGCTCACCATTTCCGCTTGCAAGGCCAATCCCATGACCGTGACTCTGGACGTCGTCTACTTCAATTACCTGAACCGCCCGATCTTCGACGCTTTCGTGGACGGCAAGGCGGGCGACCGCGCCAGCGCCTATCCAGCGACGGGAGGCAGTACGATCACCGGGGTCCGCCTGGCGCTCGGCCCCAAGCGGGTCACTTGGCGCCTGGATGGACCAGCCGGTTCGCCACGACTCGGCGAGACGGTCACCGCCCGGAACCAGCCAGCATTACTTGAGGTCCCTGGCGACGCGGTCTTCCTCGGCGTGCACATCTACCCCGACGAAACAGTCGAGCTGATCCCCACCCATCATTATCCCCGTATGACGGAAAAGGGCGAGGCGATGGCGCGCGCCGCCAAACCTTGATGGGTCCATCACCGATTCTTTTCTCCCAGATGCCCGGCGCGGCCACCGATCTGTCCAGAAAAACGAACCTCACATATATCGATAGGGTGCATCTAAAAGCCCCGTGGCCGAGTCGATACCATGGCGCCATGGCACCGTCTTACGCGCCTCTTTTCTCATGATGAACAGGATGCTCTCCGTGCTTTCATCCAAACTCCGCCGTCTGCTGTTCGTTACAGCAGCAGCCTTTCCGATTCTCTCCGCATGCAAGACAACGCCAAAGACAGTGACGCTGGATGTCGTCTGCTTCAACTACCTGGAGCGCCCCATCTTCGAGATTTTTATCGACAACAAGGCGGGCGATAGCTCCAATCCCTATCCAGCCACCGGCGGCAGCACTATCAGCGGCGTCAGGCTGGCGCTTGGCCCTAAGCGTGTTACCTGGCGCTTGGACGGTCCCGCGGGTTCGCCCGGCAACGGGGAGACCGTGGTCGCGCGAAACATGCCGGTACTGGCAAATGTCGCGCCCGATGCTGAATTCCTGGCCATACACATCTATCCGGACGAAACGGTCGAGCTGATCCCCTCCCGCCATTATCCGCGTGCGACCGAAAAGGGCAGGATTATGGCAAGCGCTGCGCAGCGGTGAGTCTATGTTCCATTCATGGCGAGCCGTAAGCTTAGCGGTGCCAAATGACCAAGCAGAAGTGGAATGGTGTGCCGTGTTTGGCAGACGCCTAGCAATGAGATCAACTTAGGATCGAACAGTTATATGAAGGGAAGAAATGGAATCCTCTACGCGTTACCGCTTCTACTCGTGGGCTGCTCGACATCGCCGGATACTGTGCTTACACGTCCGAAGGACTTTGTTTCCGTCAGCATCCACGGCGTGAACTATAGCGCAGACGCATTTCGATACTTTGTGGTCGATCCCAAGGAGCCAAAGAATTCCGGGGGCGGAGAATTCATTGAGCCTTTCGGCGCGGGCGGCATCATGTGCTGTTACTCCTTGCCGAAGCAATGGCGGCCGGGGATTCAGATACTGGTCCGCTCGACACACTGGTTACCGAAGCAGTCGAATGGTGAATTGCCTGAGGTGAGAGAAATTTTTACGGTTGAGGTGCCTCGATACACAGATGGGAAGGCCGGCGAATTGTGGGTGATGCGTACTGCTGAGGGGAAGGTCGAGGTGGTTTCGAGCGACCTGCAACCCAATCATCCACAGTGGCCTGGGAAGGTGAAGGGCTGGCCTGTACCGTCCGTTGAATATCGGCGAGAACGCTGGAACTTACATCGTAAGCTTATAGAGGATGAGGTGGAGGTTTTTCAGGAGCTACTGCGAGAGCTAAGTACCTCGAAGGAGGCGCGGACTCGAGAGGCCTGGCCCGTCGACAAGAGACGTTTTGGCGAAGAAATGACAAAGTTTAGCGGGCCGGACGATCCGGCCTACGCCGAATACCTAGAACGACGTTATTCGGCGCAGCTAGCAAGATCGCGAGCGCGCCTTCAAGAACTCTTCAAAGAACGTCCGGGATGCGGCCCATCCTTTTAACGGCGGTCCAGCCCGCTATTCTTCGCCTCGAGCGCAACGGAACAGGTGGTTAGTAATGCGGCGAGCGTGCAGCGTACAATAGCCAAAAATGATGGCTAACGCGACGTCGTCAAGATCCGTGCCGTATGCCCGCTTCACAATCGATGAAGGAACGATGCTGAAAGTAGCGAAAGCCCTGGCCCTGTGCGCCACCTGTCTCACGGGCGCCCCCGCAGGCGCCGCCAATACCGACGGCTCACTGCGCACCACCCTGGTCGCCCTCGAACACGAACGCGCCGAAGCCATCTCCACCGGCGACGTCGACTCCCTGCGCAAGCTGATGGACCGCAGCTACCTGCACGTCGACAGCCGCGGCCGGGTGCGCAGCAAGGCGGACTTGCTGACGCGCCTGGACCGCCAGGACATGCGCTTCCAGCGCTACGACATCGAAAGCGCCGACGTCCAGCGCCTGGACCGCGACGCGGCCGCCGTCACCGGCGTCTTCCGCTCGGCGATGCAGACGCCCGAGGGCGCGAAGCCTTTCCGCGGCCGTTACGTGCGTGTGTGGGTCAAGGGCCCGGACGGTTGGAAGAATACCTTCCACCAGGTGACTGAGATCCAGCCCCAGCGCTGAACTAGGCCAGGCCACGGCGTCCCAAGGCGCCGGTTTCCCTACCAAACGGCACATTGCGATAGCGGTAACAATCGCGCATCATCAACCTTCGCATCATCAAAGAATGAGGAGACACGATGAGGTTTGCTGTTCGCCGCATGCCAGGCCTGGCCGCCATGTTTGCCGCTTCCTTCACCCTGGCGGGCTGCGCCAGCACCACCCCGAGCGGCGCCACCCCGGATCATGTGTCGCTGTTCGACGGGCGCGTCTCCGGCGGCTACCAGGTGGTCGCCATCGATCCGGACCAGGAGCATCCGCTCACCGGCGCTTCCGTCACCGTCGACAGCGCCCTGCAGCCAAAATTCCCCAATTCCGCCATCACGCTCGCCCGCTCTCCCAAGGCGGCCGCGGACGACGCCCTGACCCTGCGCTGGAAGAACATCTGGAAGAGCGGCGTGCGCATCCAGGGCGGGCCCGCCGATCTGCGGCCCTACCTCTCCCAAGGCACGCTGGCTTTCGATCTGAACGTGGCGGACCTCTCCGAGGGCGGCATCGCCATCAAGCTGTATTGCGGTCCGGAGTGCGAGCGCTACGTCCCTTACGTCCTGCCCGGCCGTGCGGCCCAGGGCAAGGGCTGGCAGCATGTGGAGTTGGCCCTGCACTGCTTCGCACGCGAGGGCGACGACTTCAGCGCGGTCGCCAGACCCTTCACGGTCGAAGGCACGGGCAGCGGCGAGGTCAGCATCGCGAACGTTACCCTCAAGCGCAGCGGCACGCCGAACACCGCCTGTCCTGACTACCGCACCGTGGCCGTCACCCCCGACAAGCTGAACGAATCCTGGTCGATCTCGTGGTGGACGCCGCGCCACCTCAAGAAGCTGGACGACATCAAGGCGATGAAGGCCGCCGGACGCAGCCCGCAGCTGGTGTTCATCGGCGATTCGATCACCCAGGGCTGGGAAAAGGAGGGCGCACCGGTCTGGGACCGCTACTACAAGCAGCACGACGCGATCGCGCTGGGTTTCGGCGGCGACCGTACCGAGAACGTGCTGTGGCGCCTGCTGCATGGGGAAGTGGACGGCATCGACCCCAAGGTGGCGGTGCTGATGTTCGGCACCAATAACACCGGTCACCGCCAGGACATGCCGGCACTCACCGTGCAAGGCATTCAGCGCAATATCGAGGAATTGCGGCGCCGCCTGCCGCACACCCGCATCCTGCTGCTGGCGATCTTCCCGCGCGACGAAACACCGGATGGGGCGCTGCGCCGCATCAACGGGCAGATCAACGCCCTGCTGCCGTCCCTCGCCGATAATCGCCACGTCCATTTCCTCGACATCAACCAGGCCTTCCTCCAACCCGACGGACGCTTGCCGAAGGACGTGATGCCGGACCTGCTGCACCCGAACGAGAAGGGCTACGCGATCTGGGCCAAGGCGATGCAGCCGGAGCTGGACCGGCTCATGGCCCTGCCGCGTCCCTGAGACCGGCGCGTAGCTCGTCCGCGAACAGGCCGTCGCCGGGCCAGCGCGGCAGGCGGGGCGGGGCCGAGGCCGGCACCGCCCCGCCGGCGTAGTCCGGGCCGAGCCTGGCGATCGCGCGCGGAAAGGCACGGCAATAGCTGGCGGCGACGCCGGCCAGGTGGGCCAGCTGGCGGTATCCGAGCACGTGGCCGGGCGGCAGCGCGTCGAGCACGATGCGCACCCGCTCGCGCCAGTCTTCCGGCCAGGCCGGCAGCAGCGGGCCGAGTCCGGCCACGCGGTCGCCTGGCTGGATGCGGCCGCCCGCCAGCACGCGCGCCAGCATGCCGCGCCGTCCGCCGATGGCGCGCGACAGGCCGGGCTGGTGCCGGTCCAGGCCGCCGCAGGCTTCGCACTGGAACATCAGGCGCAGGGTGAATGTGGCGCCGATGCGCAGCACCTCGCCGGAACGGAAGGACACGGTATCGGCCTCCAGCAGCAGGTTTTCGCGCAGGGCCAGCGCAGGGAGGCCAAGGCCGGCATAGGCCGGGGCGCCGGCCAGCAGCAGCTGGCGCGGCGACACCGGGTCGGCGTGCCGGTCGCCGTCCAGCCCGTGCCCGCCGAGCGCCAACGCCTGCGGCATGCGCAGCGGCGCCGCGCCGGCGGGGCGCACGGCGATGTCGAGTAGCTGTCCAAGATCTTGCTCCATCCCCCATTCTAACGAGAGGAAATCACCATGAACGATCCGATTCATCCAGCGCGCATCCGGCTCGGCATGGTCGGCGGCGGCGAAGGCGCCTTCATCGGCGCCGTGCACCGCATCGCGGCCCGCCTCGACGACCGCTACGAGCTGGTCGCCGGCGCGCTGTCGTCCACGCCGGAGGCGGCGCGCCGTTCCGGGCTTGCCATCGGCCTGGCGCCGGAGCGCATCTACGACGACTACGCGGCAATGGCGCGGGCCGAAGCCGCGCGCCCGGACGGCATCGAGGCAGTCAGCATCGTCACGCCCAACCACCTGCATGCGCCGATGGCGCGCGCCTTCCTCGAAGCGGGGATCCACGTCATCTGCGACAAGCCGGTCACAACCACCAGCGCCGACGCGCGCATGCTGCACCAGCTGGCCGGCGAGAGGGGATTGATCTTCGCCGTCACCCACAACTACTCGGCCTACGCGATGGTGCGCCATGCGCAGCAGATGGTGCGCGCGGGCGAACTGGGCGAGGTGAGGGTGGTGCAGGTCCAGTATGCCCAGGACTGGCTGGCCGAACCGATCGAGCAGGAAGGCCAGAAGCAGGCGGCATGGCGCACCGACCCGGCAAGGTCGGGGGGCGGCGCGGTCGGCGATATCGGCACCCACGCCTGGCAACTGGCCGACACCATCGTTGGTCAGCCCGTGGAATCACTGGCGGCGGAGCTGAGTTCCTTCGTGCCGGGGCGGGCGGTGGACGACGACGTGCAGGTGCTGCTGCGCTACCGGAACGGCGCGCGCGGCATGCTGTGGGCCAGCCAGGTGGCGACCGGGCATGCCAACGAGCTGCGCATCGGCGTCTACGGCAGCCGCGGCAGCATCCAGTGGCGCCAGGAGCAGCCGGACGAGCTGCTCTGGACCCCGCTGGGCGAGCCGACCCGCATCCTGAAGCGCGGCACGCCGGCGGCCAATGCGGCTGCGGCGCGCCTGTCGCGCATCCCGGGCGGGCACCCGGAGGGCTACCTGGAGGGATTCGCCTCGCTGTATAGCGAGATCGCGGAGCACCTGCTGGCTGCGCGCGAAGGCCGGGCGGCGCCCGCCGACGCCCAGTTCCCGGCCATCGAAGACGGCCTGCGCGCGGTGGAGTTCATCGAGGCCGTGCAGGCCTCGGCGCGCGCAGGGGGAAGCTGGGTCCAGCTCCCCACATGACGCTTACCTGGCGAGATTGAGCTTGCGCGAGGCGTCCAGGTACTTGGTCGCGTTCGGCACATTGGTCCAGGCGGGACGCACCGGATCGTTGGCGATGCCCAGCACCGCATGGGCGACCATGCGGTTGATGCGCGCCATGTTCTCGTAGTCGATCTTGTCCCAGGTGTCGTCCTTGCCGTGGTAGTCGGGGAAGCCGAAGGCCACCGCCAGGGTGTGGGCCGGCACGCCGAGGTCGGCCAGCGACTGGTTGTCGCTGTGCGCGAAGTACCGGTCGCTGTTGACCGGATGCTTCCACAGGCGGATGCCGGTCTGTGCGCCGGCCTTGCGCACCGCTTCGGTCACGGTCGAGTAGTCGAAGCCGGTGAGGGTGGCGGAGGCCACCTGCGGGCCTTCGCTGTCGTCGGTGCGGCCGAGCTGTTCCAGGTTGATGTTGGCGACCGTGTCCTTCACCGGGAACACCGGGTGGCGGCCGTAGTAGCGCGAGCCGAGCATGCCGAGTTCTTCGCCGAACAGGGCAATGAAGACGATGCTGCGCTTCGGACGTTCCTTCTGGGCCGCCAGCGCCGAGGCGATCTCGATCACCGACACGGTACCGCTGCCGTCGTCGTTGGCACCGTTGTAGATCTCGCCGTTGCGGATGCCCACGTGGTCGTAGTGGGCCGAGAGCAGGACGTAGGTCTGCTTGAGCTGCGGGTCGGAGCCGCGCAGCAGGCCGACCACGTTGCGCAGCTTAACCGGGCGCACTTCCGGCGCGCCGACCTTGGCCGCGACCGTGGCGCCGCCTTTTTCCAGCAGCGCGGCGGCGTCGGGAGCATGCACCACCACCACCGGCAGCGCCCCTTTGGAGGCCGGTTTTTCCGGATCGATCAGCCAGCCGCCGGGCGCGCCGTGGCGGCGTTCCTTGTCGATCATGACCACCAGCGCCGGCTTGGATTTCAGCTGCTGCTGCAGGATGCCGGCCGCGCCGGGCACGGCGGCCGCCGGCACCACCAGCACCTTGCCGTTGGCCGCGCCGGGGTCGGCCAGCGCCGCCTTCCAATCCATGAAGATGGCCGGGGTCGCCGCCAGGCTCAACGGATCGAGGAAGCCGGCGGTGGCGCCGCCGGCCGGCACGCTGAGCGAGCTTCCGCCGGCGGCGATGGTGAAGGCGAAGTCGGCGTCCTTGCGCTGCGCGTACTGCCAGTTCGCGGTCTGGAAGTAGCCGTCGTCGCCCGCCGGTTCCAGGCCGGCGCGGCGGAACTGGGCGGCGATGTACTCGCTCGCCAGGTCCAGGCCGCGCGAGGGCGTGCCGCGGCCTTCCAGCAGGTCCGACGACAAATACGAGAGGTGGCCGCGCAGGGAGTCCGGCGAGATGCGGCTCGATACGGCGTCCAGGGGCGCCTGGGCCAGGGCGGCATTGGAGAGCAGGGCGAGGCCGAGGACGGAGGCGAGGGCGGTATGGCGCATGCTGTCGCTTTCTTCAAATAGTAAGAATGGCAATATCGCATGGGAGCATTCTGTCGGTCAACACAGTGAATCCGTCCAGTATGCATGTTTCGACACCCGTTTCGGTGGCGGCGGGAGCCGATTGGCGCCGTCGCCGGGGTGATTCGTCGCACCCGCCTTGCCCGGGGTTCGGCGGCTGGGCACAATCGCCTCACTAGTTGCCACCTGATAAAGTAGAGCTTATGTCCCAAGCGATCACCACCTCCCCGCCGCCACGCCCGCGCCTGATGCGCCTGCTCGAAGACCTGCGCCTGGCGTTCGGCATCAGCGCCCTGGTCGCCGTTGTCATCACCCTCGTGGTCGGCAAGCCCGCGCTGCTGTACGAGCAGCTGGTCTTCTCGGTCTGCATCGGCGTGCTGGCCTTCGCCGTGGTCGACGGCGCGCGGCTGCTGTGGTGGGACCGTGCTGAATGGACCGCACGCCAGTGGCTGCCCTTCATCGGCGTGATGCTGCTGGCGGCGCCGCTGGCCCACTATACCGGCATGCGGATCGGTTTCGCGATCATGGGCTACACCATGCCGAGCCTGCGCGACTATCCATCGGCCGGCCGGATCAGCATGGTCGTGCTGACCTTCGGCGTCATCACCGCGATGGTGGTCCTGATCCGCCACCGCGACCGCCTGCGCCGCATCCGCCAGGAACACGCCGACGCCCGCCTGCGCACCGAAGTCATCGAACGCCAGGCCTTGCAAGCCCAGCTGCGCCTGCTGCAGGCCCAGATCGAGCCCCACATGCTGTTCAATACCCTGGCCAACCTGCAGGGCCTGATCGCGCTCGACCCGGACCGCGCCAGCCGCATGCTCGACCAGCTGATCCAGTATCTGCGCGCCACCCTCGGCGCCACGCGCAGCGAAAGCACCACCCTGGCCCAGGAATTCGCGGCGATGGAAGCCTACCTGGGGCTGATGGGCGTGCGCATGGGCGAGCGCCTGGCCAGCCGCCTGCAGCTGCCGGAATCGCTGCGCGCCGTGCGCCTGCCGCCGATGCTGCTTCAGCCGCTGGTGGAGAACGCCATCATCCACGGCCTCGAGCCGAAGATCGAGGGCGGCGAGATCGCGATCGCCGCCGAGGCGCGCGACGGCCTGCTCGAGATCACGGTGCGCGACACCGGCCTGGGCCTGAAGGACAAACCCGAGACGCGCGGCGGCGGGGTCGGCGTGGCCACCACCCGCGAACGCCTGCGTGCGATCTACGGCGACGGCGCCGCCATCGTGCTAGCGCCGAACAAGCCGCAAGGCGCCATCGTACGACTGACCTTACCACTGGAGACCACAGCATGACCCGTGCACTGATTGCCGAAGACGAACCGATCCTCGCCGCCATCCTGGCCAAGACCCTGCAGCGGCTCTGGCCCGGGCTCGAGATCGTGGCCACGGCGCCGAACGGCGTGGCGGCCGTCGAGCAGGCGATGGAACTGCGGCCCGAGGTGCTCTTCCTCGACATCAAGATGCCGGGCCAGAGCGGCCTGGAGGCGGCCGAGGAGCTGGCCGAGCGCTGGGAAGGGCCGGAACCCTTTCCGCAGGTGGTGTTCGTCACCGCCTACGACGAGTACGCGGTACAGGCCTTCGAGCGCGCCGCCGCCGACTACGTGCTCAAGCCCGTGAGCGAAGAGCGCTTGGGCCGAACGGTGGAGCGCCTGCGCGAAAGGCTCGATAAGCAGCCCGAAACCCAGCCCGAAGCACGCAGCGAGGACGCCGCCCTGGCCCAGCTGGTGGGGCAGCTGCAGGCGATGCTACCGCAGACGGCCCAGGCCGAGCGCCTGAGCATGATCCGCGCCGCCGTGGGCAGCGTGGTGCGCATGATCCCGGTCTCCGACGTGGTGCTGTTCCAGGCGGTCGACAAGTACGTCAACGTGGCCACCGCCGACAGCGAAGCCCTGATCCGCCTGCCGCTGAAGGACTTGCTGCCCCAGCTCGACCCGCAGGAATTCCAGCAGATCAACCGCGGCACCGTGGTCAACATGCGCTGCGTCGCCAGCGCCGGCCGCGACACCATGGGCAAGGTGGTGCTCAACCTGCGCAACCGGCCGGAAAAGCCGCGCGTCAGCCCGGTGTTCGCCCACCTGTTCCGGCAGATGTAGGCCTCAAGCGTGGCCGGCGCCGACGGCCTGGCCGTAGCGGCGCTCGAACTGGGCCACCGGCATCGGCGAGCCGAGCAGGTAGCCCTGGAGGGAGTCGCAACCGCAGCTGTCCAGGAAGCGGCGCTGGGCGTCCAGCTCCACGCCCTCGGCGACGATGTCCAGCCCCAGCTTGCGCGCCAGGGTGACGATCGCCTCGACGATGGCGGCCGCACTGCGGTCGGCATGGGCGTCGTGGACGAAGGAGCGGTCGATCTTGAGCGCCGCCAGCGGAAAGCGGCGCAGGTAGGCGAGCGAGGAGTAGCCTGTGCCGAAATCGTCGAGCGAGAAGCGCACGCCCAGGGCGCGCAGCCGGTGCATGCGGTCGATCAGCTCGGGCAGGTTTTCCGCGAACACGCTCTCGGTGATCTCGAGGGTCAGGCACTCCGGCGGCGCGCCCGTGGCCGCCAGTACCTCGGCCACCGTGTCGGGAAAGTCCGGGTCGCGCATCTGGTGCACGCTGACGTTGACGGCCAGCTTCAAGCCTTCCAGGGCCGGATCGGCCTGCCAGCGGGCCAGCAGGCGGCAGCCCTGTTCGAGGACGTGGCGGCCGAGCGGCGCGATCAGGCCGGTGGCTTCGGCCAGGCCGATGAATTCGCCCGGCGGCACCATGCCGAGTTCGCCCCGGTCCCAGCGCACCAGTGCTTCGGCCCCGTTGAGCAGACCGTCGCGCCCGAATTGCGGCTGGCAGTAGAGCACGAACTCCTGTTCCGCCAGTCCGCCGCGCAGACAGGTTTCCAGCGCCGCCTGGCGGTCGGCCGCCGACTGCATGCTGGCCTCGAAGAAGCGCGCCGTGTTGCGGCCCTCGGCCTTGGCGCGGTACATGGCGAGGTCGGCCTGCTTGAGCAGGGTGTCGATCGCGGTCGGCTCGCCGTCATACATGGTGATGCCGATGCTGGGCGTGGTCGAGGCCGTGTGTGCGCCCAGATGGAAGGGCAGCTCCAAGGCGTGCAGGATCTTGGTGGCCACGCTTTCCGTCTCGGCGGCGGCCTCGTCCGCGCAGGGCCCCAGATCTTCCAGCACCACCACGAATTCGTCGCCGCCCAGGCGCGAAAGATGGTCGCTGGCGCGCACGATGCCGCGCAGGCGGGTCGCCACCTGCTTGAGCAGCTGGTCGCCCACGTCGTGGCCCAGGGTGTCGTTGAGCAGCTTGAAATTGTCCAGGTCGATGAGGACCAGGGCGCCATATTCGTCGAGCCGGCGCGCGCGCGCCAGGCTGGTGCCGAGCTGCTCGATCAGGTAGCGCCGGTTGGACAGGCCGGTGAGGGGATCGAAGTAGGCCAGCTCGTAGATGCGCTGCTCGGCTTGCTTGCGTTCGGTGAGATCGGTATTGGTGCCGGACAGGCGCAGCGGCTTGCCGTCGGGGTCGCGCGATACGAAGCCGCGCGCCAGCACGGGCACGTGATGGCCGTCCTTGTGGCGCAGCCGGAACTCGATGCTGTAGCGCTCGCGTGGTTCGCCCAGCAGCTGGGCGATGAAGGCGTGCATGCGTCCAAGGTCCTCCGGATGGATCAGATCCATCGCCGTCGCGGTCGTGGACGGCAGCGAATCCGGTTCATAGCCCAGCATTTCCCACCAGCGCTCTGAATAGTAGACCTCGCCCGTGCGCAAGTCCCAGTCCCAGGAAGCATCGGTCGAGCCGCGCAGCACCAGCTGCATGCGCTCTTCGGATTTCTGCGCCTTGCGCTGGGCGCGCTTGAGGGCGGTGCAGTCGTTGAAGCAGACCACGACGCGCTGGATTTGTCCGTTGGCATCGCGTTCCGAATAAGCGTTGCAGATCATCCAGCGGATAAGGGCGCGGCCTGCGCGGCGCATGCCGACCACGTAGTGGGTCAGCGGCTTGCCATCCGTGAGGATGAGATTGACGGGATACTCCCCCTCGGGCATCGGCGAACCGTCGTCGCGCACGAATTCCCATTCCGAGGTGGCGGACTCGGTGCCGATCAGCACGGCTTCGCTGCGGTCGAGCAGTCGGCAGGCCATGCGGTTGGCGGACAGGATACGGCCATCCCTGCCGTGGATGACCACGCCCGCAGGGAGATGTTCGAGCAGCTCGTCCAGGCGCTGCTGGACGTCGGAGGGAGAGCGGGACAGCATGGCAAGCCGCCAGTCTTCTGGTCGCACGTCATGACATGCTAGCAGCGACTGGCGGAGGGCGTCGCAGGCTTGCGCACCCCAAAAACACAAGGCCAGCCCGAAGGCTGGCCTTGACGAGACGGGGACGCGCATCCCCGGCAGGATCTTGCGATTATTGCAGGAGCGACATGACCATCGAGGACATGCTGTTCGACTGCTTGAGCATTGCGGTGCCGGCTTGCAGCAGCATCTGGCTGGAGGTCATGTTCGCGCTTTCGGTCGCGAAGTCGACGTCCATGATCAGGCCGGTGGCGGCCTTGCTGTTGGTGCTGATGTTCGACAGGTTGTTGTACACGTGCTCGAGACGGTTGGCCGCGGCGCCCAGGCCCGAACGTACCTTGTTGACCGAGTTCAGCGCGGTTTCCAGCGTGCCGATGGTGGCGTTGGCCGAGGCGGTCAGTTCGGTGCCGGTAGTGGCGGCGGTGTAGTTCGCGGTGGCGGCGGTCACGTCGGTCACCATCGAGCCCATGTCGGCGCTCAGGTTGACGGCCATGGTTTCGCTCGACGAGGCGCCGATCTGGAAGGTCATCGACGAAGCAACGGTACCGCCGACCAGCAGCTTGGTGCCGGCGAAGGTGGTGTTCTGCAGGATGTTCTTCAGTTCCAGGCCGAGTGCGTCGTATTCCGACTGCATCGCGCCCTTGTCGCTGGCGGTCGACGAAGCGTCGGCTGCCTGGGTTGCCAGGTCCTTCATACGGACCAGCATGTTGCCGACTTCGTCCAGCGCGCCTTCGGCGGTCTGCAGCATCGAGGTCGAGTTCTGGGTGTTGCGCATCGCCACGGTCATGCCCGAGGTCTGGGCTTTCAGGCGGCTGGCGATCTGCAGGCCGGCGGCGTCGTCCATTGCCGAGTTGACGCGGTAGCCGGTCGACAGGCGGGTCATCGAGGTCGACAGGTTGCTCTGGGTGCGGGAGATCGAGTTTTGTGCCGACAGGGCAGCGTTATTGGTGTGCAGGCTCAGCATGATTAGGCTCTTTCCTAGTGGTTGGTGAGTGCGTTCACTCGCCCTCACCAGTACAAGGCGACCACTTTCTCACGGGCATTAAGTGCCATGCAGAAATTTTTTAAAATAATTTTTTGTTGTTCGTGACACAAGTGCGACGTAATTGTTTGACATCGGCGTGGGGTTGGCGGCGTAGCCGCCCTCGGATCTTGAAATCCTGTCAAGCCGCCAGCGGCAGCGCCACTTCCTCTGTTCCGGCCCGGTACCAGCAGTCGAACATCCCCTCGAACACGTCGAACAATTCGTTCACCAGCCCGACGGCCGTCTCGAACTCGCCGACCCGTAGCAGGTAGCCCGTCCCCTCCACGCCGTCCTGGTCCTTGGCATGGTTCGCTTCGGCATGCTCGTGCACCTTGCCGAAGTAGTGCAGCTCTTCATACAGGCCGAGCTCGCCCACCAGGCGGTACATCGGTTCGTTGAAGCAGGCGAAGGTGGCTTCGAGCGCTTCGATGATGGCCATGCGCAGGAACGGCGTGCGGTGGGTCTTGGCCAGGAAGATGGCGTGGTAGACCACCTCGCGGGTGGCGTAGTTGGTCGGCGCCCAGACTTCGGTGAAGGCCTGGACCGGCGGCACGCCCAGCAGGCGGCGGCCGTGCTCGATGCGGGCCAGGTCTTCCAGGTACCACTGCCAGTGGAAGGCGTCTTCGTCGCAGTGCTGGTGCACGCTTTGCTGGAGGGGCGAGTCGTCGCGCTCGTCGCGCAGGGCCGCCAGCATGTCCTTGAAGCCCATCGTGAAGAACATCATGGCGGGTACGAAGGAGAGGCGCTGGTAGGGAGGGATGGAGGCGTCGGCGAGATAGGTGCACAGCGCCGACTTGCGTAATTGCGCTTGGCGCGCTGCGATGACGGAATCGAGAATATCCATGAGAGTGTCCGCTAATGAGGTTGCACGGGTGTCCGGTGCGGCCTGTCCGGCGCCGCCCATCGGATCGACGGCGGCGGCGGCAGGCTGGCAGGACGTAGTCTAGTCAGGACAGCTGTGAATTTCTTCCCCCACCGCTGGGGGACTGTGGCCGGTCGCCTCAGCGGCGGCATGCATACGCGAAGGCGAAAAGACAGCGCTCGAACCCGGCGCGAATTTGGTAAACTGCATGGTTTTCCCGACCAGGTTTTCCCATGGAGCGCTCCATCGAGCTCCGCGCTTGCGCGCTGCAATGTCTGCTTGAAACCGACCCCGCCGCCAAGGCCGACGGCGTGGCCGCCATGGCGCGGGCGCAAGCCCAGGGAGCCGTGCGAATCGACGGCACGGCCAGCCTGTGCCCCGCCGGCGCCGTGCCCGGGCGCCCGGCGCGTCCGGAACTGGTCCCGCCGCGGCTGGTGGGCCGGCGCTCGATGGTCACGGTCGAAGGACGCGCCATGCTGGTCCATGCACTGGCCCACATCGAGTTCAACGCCATCAACCTGGCGCTGGACGCCGTGTGGCGCTTCCCATGCATGCCGGACGACTACTACACCGACTGGCTGCGCGTCGCCCACGAGGAATCGCTGCACTTCCTCATGCTGGACGCCCACCTGGCCACGCTCGGCTACCGCTACGGTGATTTCACGGGCCACGACAGCTTGTGGGAAATGGTCGGCAAGACCAGCGGCGACGTGCTGGCCCGCATGGCGCTGGTGCCGCGCACCATGGAGGCGCGCGGCCTGGACGCGATCCCGCCGCTGCGCGCCAAGCTGGCCCAGGCCGGCGACGCCGCCGCCGCAGCCATCCTCGACCGCCTGCTGGCGGACGAGGTCGGGCACGTCGAGATCGGCAACCGCTGGTACTTCCACCTGTGCGCCGAGCGCGGACTGGATCCGCTGCCCACCTACGACGAACTGACCGTGCGCTACAAGGCGCCGGTGCTGAAGGGGCCATTCAACCTCGAGGCGCGCCGCCGGGCCGGCTTCAGCGAGGCCGAACTGCAGCGTCTTATCTGATGGAAGCACGCCGCTGATGGATGCCGTATCCAGCCATGGCTTGCGCCGGGGCTTCCTGCTGACCCGTCATTGGCGCGACACCGATGCCGGCTGCGAGGTCGAGTTCTGGCTGGCGACCGATGAGGGACCATGCCGCGCGCGCCTGCCGGCCCAGACCCCGGTCGCCTTCCTGCCGGCCGAGCTGGGTGGCACGGTGGAGCAGCTGCTGGCAAGGGAAAAGGGCTGGGCGCTGCGCCCGCTGGCCCTGACCGACTTCCAGCACCGCCCCGTGCTGGGCCTGTATTGCCGCCACTACCGCCAGCTGCTGCGCCTGGAGAAGCGCCTGCGCGAGCACGGCATCGCGCTCTACGAAGCCGACGTCCGGCCGCCCGAGCGCTACCTGATGGAACGCTTCATCACCGCGCCGGTCGCCTTCGCGGGCCGGGACGGCAGCCAGGAAGAGGAAAATCCGTGCCTGGTGCTGGACGCCCAGCTCAAACCCGCGCCCGGCTACCGCCCGCAGCTGCGTACCGTCTCGCTCGACATCGAGACCACCTTCCAGGGCGACCTGTATTCGATCGCCCTGGAGGGCTGCGGCCAGCGCCAGGTCTATATGCTGGGGCCTCCCAACGGGGATGCGTCGGGCGTCGACTTCGATCTCGCGTATTGCGCCAACCGCCCCGAGCTGCTCGACCGCCTGGAAGCCTGGTTCGCGCGCCACGACCCCGACGCCCTGATCGGCTGGAATGTGGTCCAGTTCGACCTGCGCGTGCTGCAGAAGCACGCCGACCGCTTCAACCGGCCGCTCAAGCTGGGGCGCGACGGCGGGGCGCTCGAGTGGCGCGAGGACCGTGGGGGCCAGGAGCACTACTTCGTCGGCATCGCCGGGCGCCTGGTGATCGACGGCATCGAGGCGCTGCGCTCGGCCACCTGGAGTTTTCCCTCCTTCAGTCTGGAGAGCGTGTCGCAATCGCTGTTGGGCGAGGGCAAGGCGATCGACAATCCCTTCGACCGGATGGCCGAGATCGACCGCATGTTCGCCGAGGACAAGCCGAAGCTGGCGCGCTACAACCTGAAGGACTGCGAGCTGGTCACCCGCATCTTCGCCAAGACCGGGGTCATGGACTTCCTGCTGGAGCGCGCCAGCGTGACCGGGCTGGCGGCCGACCGCAGCGGCGGTTCGGTGGCGGCCTTCGAGCACCTCTACATGCCGGTCATGCACCGCCAGGGCCACGTGGCGCCCAACATCGGCGACGTGGCGGGCGCCGACAGCCCGGGCGGCTTCGTGATGGATTCGCGCTCCGGCCTGTACGACTCGGTGCTGGTGCTGGACTACAAGAGCTTGTATCCATCCATCATCCGCACCTTCCTGATCGACCCGGTGGGCCTGGTCGAGGGCTTGCGCGAACCCGAGGAAGCGACCGTGCCGGGCTTTCGCGGCGGGCGCTTCTCGCGCACCAAACACTGCCTGCCGGGCATCGTGACCCAGGTCTGGGCCGGGCGCGAGGCGGCCAAGCGCGAAGGCAACGCGCCGCTGTCGCAGGCCCTGAAGATCATCATGAACGCCTTCTACGGTGTGCTGGGCACTACCGGCTGCCGCTTCTTCGACCCGCGCCTGGCCTCGTCCATCACGATGCGCGGGCACGAGATCATGCACCGTACCCGCGCCCTGATCGAGGAGCAGGGCTACCAGGTGATCTACGGCGATACCGATTCCACCTTCGTCTGGCTGGGCCGCGCGCACACGGACCCCGATGCAGAGCGTATCGGCCGCTCCCTGGTGGACCATGTCAACACCTGGTGGCGCAGCCATTTGCGCGAGGAGCTGGGACTGGACAGCGCGCTGGAGCTCGAGTACGACGTGCACTTCCGGCGCTTCCTGATGCCGACCGTGCGCGGCTCGGACGAGGGCAGCAAGAAGCGCTACGCCGGCCTGGCTACCGGCGCCGACGGCGGCGACGAGATGGTCTACCGGGGCCTGGAAACCGTGCGCACCGACTGGACCCCGCTGGCCCAGCAGTTCCAGCAGGGGCTCTACGAACGCATCTTCAAGGGCCAGCCCTTCGAGGACTACGTGCGCGACTACGTGGCGGCGACCCTGCGCGGCGAGCACGACGCGCTGCTGGTCTACCGCAAGCGCCTGCGCCGCCCGCTCGAGGAATACCAGCGCAACGTGCCGCCCCACGTGCGCGCCGCGCGCATGGCCGACGAACACCACCTGCGCCAGGGCCGCCCGGCGATCTACCGCAGGGGCGGCTGGATCCGCTACGTGATGACCACGGCGGGCCCCGAGCCGCTGGAAACCCAGCACTCGCCGGTCGACTACGAGCACTACCTGAGCCGCCAGCTGGAACCGGTGGCGGACGCGATCCTTCCTTTCCTGGGCGAGCGCTTCGACCGCCTCACCAGCCGCCAGGGCGCGCTGTTCTGACTGTCGTTCCGCTTGATTGTTGGCGTGATCCCTAGGGTGGACCGGGGCGCGCAGCCGGCTTTGCCGTCCACCCTGGGAGTAAACCGGTTGGAGCGCAGACTCAGTCAGACAGCCCTTGGCGTGCCGGACCGGCTTCCCAGGCGCCGCGCACGCAGCGCCGCGGCGCGGCGATACTGCGGTGCATCAGCCAGCGCGTGCCGGGAAGCTTGAGCGAACCGGCGAACAGGAGGTCGCGCCACAAGCCCTTGCCGCCGGCCTGGAAGCAGGGCGTCAGTGCACTGCTGAGCGACTGGTAGGCGCGCACAGTCGACAGCCGCGCCCTCGAATTAAGTCGGGCGGCCGGGGCCGGGTATGGAACTTCTGATAATCATGCCTGCCTCATGGCCGGTGGCCTTTTGCCTGTTGTACAAGACCTTGTGATGTTTCGTGGTTTTTTGGGAACGCTCGGCCCCGAGTTTGTGCGGGATTTGCGCCCGTATTGACCCAAGCGCGCGCGACCCGTCTAGAATGCTTTCCCGAAGGCATCGCAATTTCACAATCGGGAAACTCATGAAATCGGTTCAACAAGAAGTCGACGAGCGCAGTAATCTGACGGGGACCAACAAGTTCGAGCTGCTGCTGTTCCGCCTCGGCGGCGACGACAACGGCGATCACAGCGAGCTGTTCGGCATCAACGTGTTCAAGATCCGCGAGATCGTTGCCATGCCGTCGATCACCTCGGTCGCGGGCTCGCCCCCGCACGTGCTGGGCGTCGTCAACCTGCGCGGCCAGATCATCCAGGTGCTCGACCTGCCGGCCATCGCCGGGGTCAAGCCGAAGACCGGCCTGAACATCATGCTGGTGACCGAGTTCGCCCGTACCACCCAGGCATTCGCGGTGGAGAGCGTCGAAGAGATCGTGCGCCTGGACTGGAGCCAGGTGATGTCGGCCGAGCAGAGCGCCGGCAGCGGCATGGTCACCAGCATCGCGCGCCTCGACGCGGCCGGCGGCGAGCCGGGCCGCCTGGCCCAGGTGCTCGATGTCGAGACCATCTTGCGCAACCTGAATCCGGAGCAGGAACCGGAGAACATCCAGCAGGCGGTCGGCGCCAAGATCCAGATCAAGCCGGGCAGCGTGATCCTGGTGGCGGACGACTCGGTGGTGGCGCGCGCCCTGATCGAGCAGGGCCTGGACGCCATGGGCCTGCCTTTCGTGATGACCAAGAGCGGCAAGGAAGCCTGGGACCAGCTCAACGTCATCGCCAACGTGGCCGAGGCCGAGGGACGCTCGGTCTACGACCGCGTCGCCATGGTGCTGACCGACCTCGAGATGCCGGAGATGGACGGCTTCACCTTGTGCCGCAACATCAAGTCGACCAACCGCTTCGGCAACATGCCGGTGGTGATCCACTCCTCGCTGTCGGGCACCACCAACGAGGAGCACGTCAAGAACGTGCGCGCCGACGCCTACGTGGCCAAGTTCTCGGCCGAAGACCTGTCGCGCACCCTGCGCAAGGTCCTGAACCAGTAAGCTTCGCCGTACTTGAAAAGCAAAAAGCCCGCGCAGCGATGCGCGGGCTTTTTGTTGGCGGCGGGACCGGGGCCCCGGCCTTCATTCTTCCTCGTGGAAGGCTTCCTCGCGTTTCTTGCGCAGCGAGGGCAGCAGCACCACCGACATCGCGATCACGGCCAGGATCAGCATGGTGGCGCTGATCGGACGCTCCACGAACACCATCGGGTCGCCGCGCGACAGCAGCAGGGCGCGGCGCAGGTATTCTTCCATCATCGGGCCGATGATGAAGCCCAGCAGCATCGGCGCGGGCTCCGCCCCCAGCTTGGAGCAGAAGTAGCCCAGCAGGCCGAACACCGCCATCAGTCCGACGTCGAATTCGCTGTTGTTCAGGCTGAACACGCCGATCGCGCAGAACATCAGGATGGCCGGATACAGGAAGTGGTAAGGCACCGTGATCATGCGCACCCACAGGCCGATCATCGGCAGGTTCAGCACGACCAGGAACAGGTTGCCGATCCACATCGAGACGATCAGGCCCCAGAACAGGGCCGGCTGCTCGGTCATCACGGCCGGACCCGGCTGGATGCCCTGGATGATCATCGCGCCGATCATCAGCGCCATCACCGGGTTCGACGGGATGCCCAGGGTCAGCATCGGAATGAAGGATGTCTGGGCGCCGGCGTTGTTCGCGGCTTCCGGCGCGGCCACGCCCTCGATCGCGCCTTTGCCGAAGTTGGCGCTGTTGGGGGAGACCTTCTTCTCGATCGAGTAGGACGCGAACGAGGCCAGCATGGCCCCGCCGCCCGGCAGGATGCCCAGCAGGGAGCCAAGGCCGGTACCGCGCAGGACCGGCCCAATGATGCGCTTGAAGTCCTCCTTGTCGAGCATCAGGCCCTTGACCTTCTTCATGACCAGGTTGCGCGATTCGTCGTGCTCGAGGTTGCGGACGATCTCGCCGATACCGAACATGCCCATTGCCACGATCACGAAGTTGATGCCGTCGGCCAGCTGCGGCAGGTCGAAGGTGTAGCGCGCGGCGCCCGAGTTGACGTCGGTGCCGACCATGCCCAGCAGCAGGCCGAGCACCACCATGCCGATCGCGTTCAGCAGCGAGCCGCTGGCCAGCACCACCGAGGCCACCAGGCCCAGTGCCATCAGCGAGAAGTACTCGGCCGGGCCGAACTTGAGCGCCAGGTCGGCCAGCGGCGGCGCCGCCAGCGCCAGCAGGATCGTGGCCACGGTGCCGGCGAAGAAGGAGGCGAGGGCGGCGGTGGCCAGGGCCTTGCCGGCATTGCCGTTGCGCGCCATCTGGTGGCCGTCGATCGCCGTCACCACCGAGGACGATTCGCCCGGCAGGTTGACCAGGATCGCCGTGGTCGAGCCGCCATACTGGGCGCCGTAATAAATGCCGGCCAGCATGATCAGGGCCGAGATCGGCGGCAGGCCGAAGGTCGCCGGCAGCAGCATGGCGATGGTCGCCACCGGCCCCAGGCCGGGGAGCACGCCGACCGCGGTGCCGACGAACACGCCGATCAGGCAGTACATCAGGTTGGTGAGGGTGAAGGCCGTCTCCAGGCCCAGACCGAGATTGCTGAGGATTTCCATGTTGTTCTTCTTTTGGTTAAGCGCCGAACCACGGGCCGAAGATGGGCATCGGCAGGCCGAGGAGCTTCACGAACAGGACCACGGCGAACAGCGCCATGCCGACGGCCAGGAGGATCGTTTTCCCGAGGTGGAATTTCGGGCTGGCGAAGGCGCTGACCATGATCAGGACGATGGCAGCGGGCACCAGGCCGGCGTTGCGCACCAGGTAACCGAACAGCAGCACGGCGGCCAGGATCAGCACCAGTTCCTTGACGTGGATGCGGCCGATGGCTTCGCCCTGGCGGATGAAGGAGCGGATGATGCCGATCGCGCCGATGAGGGTCAGCAGGCCGCCGAGCACGACCGGGAAATAGGCCGGGCCCATGCGCCCGGTGGTGCCCATGCCGTAATCCTGGCCGATGACGACGGCGCACAGGCCGAAGAAAATAAAGATGATGCCGATCCAGAAGTCCTTCGGATGGCGGATGAAGGCAGGCACGTGAGGTCCCCTTTTATGCTTATCGAATTGCTATTCTAACGGGTCATCCCGGACCGGGCCGGGCCGGCCCGGGATGTGTCGCGCGTCTTAGTCGGCGTAGGCGCCGGCTTTCTTGATGATCGGGCTCCAGCGGTCGATCTCGGTCTTCAGGTGGCTGCGCAGGGCGTCCGGACGGGCGCGCTCGTCGGCCACCGGCTCGGTGCCCAGGTCGGCGAAGCGCTGCTTGACGACCGGATCCTTGAGCGCGGCGCGCAGCGCGTTCGACAGGGTGTCGACCACGGCCTTCGGCGTGCCCTTCGGCGCGTACAGGCCGTGCCAGACCGCGACCTCGAAGTTCGGCAGGCCGGCGCTGGACAGCGTCGGCACGCCCGGCAGGGCCGCCAGCGGGGCCTTGGTGGTCACGCCGTAGGCCTTGATCTTGCCGCCCTTGATCTGGCTGGTGGTGTTGGTGGTCTGGTCGCACATCAGGTCCACCTGGCCGCCCAGCAGGTCGTTCATGGCCGGGCCGGTGCCCTTGTAGGCGACCGTGGTCAGGTCGACGCCGATGGCGGTCTGGAGCAGCATGCCGCACAGGTGCGATGCCGCGCCCAGCCCGGCGTGGGCATAGGTGACCTTGTCCTTGTTGGCCTTCACATAGGCCAGCAGTTCCTTGAAGTCCTTGGCCGGGAAGTCCTTGCGCGCCACCAGGGTCATGGGCACGTCGGTGACCAGGCCGACCGGCTCGAAGTCGGTCATCGCGTTGTAGCTCAGCTTGCGGTACAGGGACGGCGCGGTGGAGTGGCCGATGTGGTGCAGGAACAGGGTGTAGCCGTCCGGGGCGGCCTTGGCGGCGCGCGCGGCGCCGATGGTGCCGCCGGCGCCGCCGACGTTCTCGATGATGATCTGCTGCTTGAGCGTGTTGCCCATCGACTGCGCCACCAGGCGCGCCACCGTGTCGGTCGGGCCGCCGGCCGCGAACGGCACGATCATGGTGATGGTCTTGGTCGGGTAGGTTTGGGCCTGGGCCAGGCCGGCGCCGAACAGCGCCATGCACGCGACGGTGCACATCGTTTTGAATTTCATGGTGTCGTCCTCTGATCTCGGTATTGTTGATTTGGCAGCGCGTAGGTACGCAGGACGGTTGTACCAGAGTGTATATGCTTATGCAACTAGGGGAAACTACGGATGGCGCGCCCCGCGGGATGTAGGGAAATGGACAAGTGCCGGCGCGGACGGGCTCCGCCGCCGGCGCCGGCCCCTTACTTTCAGCGCGCCACCGGCAGGAAGGGCTCGCCCAGCAGCAGCTTGTCGGGCGTGAGCGGCGTGCTGCGCAGGCGCTTGCCGGTGGCGTGGAAGACCGCGTTCGACACCGCCGCCGCGACCCCGACGATGCCGATCTCGCCCACGCCCTTGGCGCCCAGCTGCTTGCTGACCACCCGGTCGTCCTCCTCGGCGAACAGCACCTCGATGTCGTGGATGTCGGCGTTCACGGCCACGTGGTACTCGGCGTAGTTGTGGTTCATGAAGCGGCCGAAGCGGTGGTCGGTGTGGGTTTCCTCGTGCAGGGCCTGGCTGATGCCCCAGACCACGCCGCCGACGACCTGGCTGGCCGCCGTTTTGGCGTTGATGATGCGCCCGGCCGCGACCGCGCTCACCACGCGCGTGACCCGCACCATGCCCAGTGCTTCGTTGACCCTGACCTCGCAGAACACCGCCGAATGCACGGCGCGGGTGTACTTGCGCTGCTTGAGCATTTGCGGCGTCATCAGGTACTTTTCCTCGACCCGCTCCAGCTGGGAGGCGGCCAGCAGTCCGGCCAGGTCCAGGCGCTGGGCCGGATCCTTGCGCAGCACCATGGCGCCGCCGTCGAAATCGACGTCGCGCAGGCGCGCCCTGGCGAAGGACGACTCGGGCAGGGACTGGGCCAGGCGCAGCAGACGACGCTTGAGCTTGTCGCAGGCGCCGACGACGCCGCCCCCGACCGTGGTCACGTGCGAGGAGCCGCCCTCGACCGGAGCCAGCGGCAGGGTCGAGTCGCCCAGCTGGAAGGTGACGCGTTCGAGCGGCAGGCCCATGGCCTCGGCGGCGATCATGGCCATCACGGTATAGGTGCCGGTGCCGATGTCCGACGCTGCGCTCGACACCACCAGGCGGCCGTCGGCGCGCAGCTCGGCCGAGACGCGCGCCACCATGACCAGCGAGTCCCAGATGCCGGTGGCCATGCCCCAGCCGACCAGTTCATCGCCTTCGCGCATGCTGCGCGGCGCCAGGGGGCGCTGCTCCCAGCCGAAGCGTTCGGCGCCCAGGCGGTAGCATTCGCGCAACGCCTTGGTCGAGAAGGGCTTGCCCTCGATCGGGGCCACGTCC
The DNA here is from genome assembly GCF_036961685.1 of Massilia sp. DD77. NCBI lineage: Bacteria > Pseudomonadati > Pseudomonadota > Betaproteobacteria > Burkholderiales > Oxalobacteraceae > Massilia > Massilia sp. DD77. Next base: position 126,958 of record NZ_JBAMDH010000007.1, on the reverse strand, counting down.
GCGTAGTTCTTGAGACGCAGCGCCAGCGGGTCCATTTTCAGGGCCCAGGCCAGTTCGTCCATCGCCACTTCGAGCGCGTGCACGCCGTGGGCCGCACCCGGGGCGCGCATGTCGATCGGCGAGTGGCGGTCGTGCGCAACCAGCTTGTAGCCGAGCTCGATGTTCTCGCAGGCATAGAGCTGGCCCGACCAGTTGACCACCACCTCGACATAGTCCTCCAGGCGCGAGGTTTCCTGGATCGCCTCGTGCAGGATGGCCTGCAGGCGCCCGTCGCGGTCCGCCGCCAGGCGCACCCGCTGCCAGGTTTCGGGACGGTGGCCGAAGCTGAACATCTGCTGGCGGGTCAGCACCACCCGCACCGAGCGCTTGAGCTTGAGCGCCGCCATCACGGCCAGCGGCAGCTGGTACTGGGGACGCAGTCCGGAACCGAAGGCGCCGCCCACATAGGGGTTGCGCACCGTGACCTTGTTCTTCGACAGGCCGAACACGTGCGAGACGTACCAGCGGCAGTTCTGCGAGCTCTGGGTCTTGTCGTAGATGGTCAGGTGGCCGTCCTCGCCGCGCACCACGGTCGACGCATGCATTTCCATGGGGTTGTGGTGCTCGACGCCGGCGTAGTACTCGGCATCGACCTTCACCGGCGCGGCCTCGAAGGCGGCGGCGGCATCGCCCTTGGCGCCCGGCGGCGTGAAGCCGGCCTTCATCGGGCGCGGTTCGTAGGCCTGGCCGAGCGAGGCCAGCAGGTCGGTCTGGTGCTCCTCGTTCTGGTAGGTGACGCGCACCAGCGCCGCGGCATGGCGCGCCGCCTCGAAGCTGCTGGCCACCACCAGCGCCACCGGCTGGCCGCTGTAGAAGATGCGGTCGCTGTACAGGGGGCGGAAGGGCGAGCCGCCGGGGGCCGTCATGTCCTTGTAGGCCAGGTCGGTGCCGCGCATCTTCGGCCGGTTCTCGTGGGTGAGGATGGCGATCACGCCATGGGCCGTCAGCGCGTCGACCAGGTCGATGCGCAGGATGCGGCCGCGCGCGATGGTGCTGTTGACGGCCACGCCGTAGCACAGGTCCGGGGCGTCGTGTTCGGCGGCATAGCGCGCCGCGCCGGTGACCTTGTCGCGCCCGTCGACGCGGGAGACCGCCATGCCGGCGCGCACCCGCCCGGTGCCTGCGGGAGCGGTCGGCGTGCGCAGTTCTGGAATCAGGTCGCTCATTGCGCTTCTCCTTCGGGCTCAGGGGCCGTGCCGCGCGCGGCGCGGGCCAGGGCCTGGACGATGGCGCTGCGTGCCAGCGGAATCTTGAAGTCGTTCTGGCCATGGCCGCGGGCGCCGCGCAGGATCAGGTCGGCCGCCGCCCCGAAGGCGTCCTCGCCGGCTTCCTTGCCTTCGAGCGCCGCTTCCGCTTCCTCCACCCGCCAGGGCTTGTGGGCGACCCCGCCGAGAGCGATACGGGCGGCGCGGACGCGCCGGCCCGGCGCCAGGTCGAGGGCGGCCGCCACCGACACCAGCGCGAAGGCGTAGGACAGGCGGTCGCGCACCTTGAGGTAGGCCGCATGGTCGGCGAAGCGGTCGGCGTCGGGCAGGGTCAGGTGGGTGATCAGCTCTCCCGGGCCGAGGGTGTTGTCCAGCTCCGGGCGGTCGCCCGGCAGACGGTGGAAGTCGGCGAAGGCGATGCTGCGCGTGCCGCGCTGGGAGCGTACGTGCACCGTCGCGTCGAGCGCGCGCAGGGCGACGCACATGTCCGAGGGGTGCGTGGCGATGCAGTGTTCGCTGGCGCCCAGGATGGCGTGCTGGCGGTTCAGGCCCTCGCGTGCCGGGCAGCCGCTGCCCGGTTCGCGCTTGTTGCAGGGCGTGCCGACGTCGTAGAAGTAGACGCAGCGGGTGCGCTGCATCAGGTTGCCGCCGTCGCTGGCCATGTTGCGCAGCTGGGGCGAGGCGCCGGCCAGGATCGCCGCGCTGAGCAGCGGATAGCGCCTGCGCACCAGCGGATGGTAGGCGGTGTCGGCATTGCGCGCCAGCGCACCCAGGCGCAGGCCGCCCTCGGCCGAGGACTCGATGGCGTCCAGCCCGAGGCCGTTGATGTCGACCAGCCCGGGCGGCGCCATCACGCCTTCCTTCATCAGGTCAAGCAGGTTGGTGCCGCCCGCGACCGGGCGCGCGCCGGCCGCGAGGGCCGCCAGGGCGCCGTCAAGGTCGCGCGGCTGCGTGAACGTGAAGGGGTTCATGGCGCCGCTCCGCCGATGCCCAGCACTTCGCAGACCGCATCCGCGATCCGGGGATAGGCGCCGCAGCGGCACAGGTTGCCGCTCATGAGTTCGCGCACCTCGTCGCGGCTGCCGGCCTGGCCTTCGGCGATCAGGCCGGCGGCCGAGCACAGCTGCCCCGGGGTGCAATAGCCGCACTGGAAAGCGTCGTGGTCGATGAAGGCCTGCTGCAGGGGATGCAGGCGCTCGCCGTCGGCCAGGCCCTCGACCGTCGTGACCTCGTGGCCATCGTGCATGACCGCCAGGGTCAGGCAGGCGTTGATGCGCTTGCCGCCGACCAGCACCGTGCAGGCGCCACACTGGCCGTGGTCGCAGCCTTTCTTGGTGCCGGTGAGTCCCGCCCGTTCGCGCAGCAGGTCGAGCAGGCTGACCCAGGACTGCACGTCGAAGCTGCGTTCCTGGCCGTTGATGCGCAGCCGGACCGGGTACTGCTGGTGAAGTTCCATGGTCATCCCCTCGTTGAATGAAGGGCAACCTTACACTGCCGGGTTGGCCGGCTCGGTTAAATCACGCACCGAATGCCCGGCCAAGCACATCGTCCGCCAGCAAAAATGAAAGCGCTGTCACCGCTGCGTGTGGAAATTGAACTGTCGAGCTTCGTCGGAGTCCAACACGATCTCACGGACCAGCGGAACAGCGATGGAAACGAAACGCTTTGGCAGGTGGCTGCGGCAGCTTTCCCTACTGACCAGGCGCCAGCGTCTCCAACTGATGGATGCCTTGCGGCCGGCGGTCGGGTTGGACCAGGTGTGCGAGGCGATTGCGGGCGCGGCGCCGGATCCTTGCTGTCCTTCATGTCAGGCGCGGCGTTCCTATCGGCACGGTTACAGCCGGGGACTGCAGCGTTACCGCTGCCGCGCTTGCGGCAGGACCTTCACGGCCCTGAGCGGCACCCCCTTGTCTCGGCTACGCCACCGCGCCAAGTGGCTCGGCTACCTCGGCAACATGCTCGACGCCAAAAGCGTACGGACAAGCGCCAAGGCGCTCGAGGTGCACCGCAACACCAGCTTCAGCTGGCGCCACCGTTTTCTCGCGCTCGTCAAACACGACCGCCCGGAGTGGCTGGCAGGCATTGCCGAAGCCGACGAACTCTTCCTGTTGGAGTCGCAGAAGGGCTCGCGCAAGCTCGACCGGCCGGCGCGGCGCCGGGGCGGCGTGGCTGCAACCCGCGGCATCTCCCGCGAGCACGTGTGCGTCCTGGTCGCGCGCGACCGCACCGGCGGCACCCACGACTTCATCACCGGACGCGGCGCCCTCACCAGGGATCAGTTGCACCGGCACCTGTTGCCCGTGCTCGATCCCGATGTCCTGCTGGTCACCGATGGGCATCCCGCGTACCGCTCCTTCGCGCGCGAAGCCGGCATTTCCCATGAGTTCGTCAACCTGCGCGCCGGCGAGCGCGTCCGTGGAGCCGTCCACGTCCAAAACGTGAATGCTTACCACCGGCGCTTCCGGCAGTGGCTGGCGCGCTTTCATGGCGTTGCTTCGCGCTACCTGCCGAATTACCTGGGCTGGCAATGGGCGCTCGACGGGGCGCGCATCGCCACGCCAGAGCGACTTCTGCGCAGCGCGCTCGGCGTCTTCAACACATAACGGGCACAGCGGCAAAATGAAAAAAGGCCCCGAAGGGCCTTTTCTTGCAGCGTTCGCGCAGTGCGGGCGATTAAGCCTGCTTCTGGCGGCGGCGCAGGGTGACGCCCATGCCGACCATCGCCAGGCCCATCAGCGACAGTGCGCCCGGTTCCGGCAGTGCGTATGCCTGGCCCGGATCGTCGACGCGTGCGCCCAGGATGTTGGCGCCGTTGCTCCAGTTCGGGTTGTAGTTGTAGCTGTTCTTGAAGCGCAGGTCGCGTGCGCCCTGGCCGCTATGGAAGTAGTCCGAATTCAGCTGGTCGCTCCACAGGCCTTCCTTGGTCATGTCGACCGACGCGTAGGAGTCAGCCTGGCCCGAGAAGCCGTTGCTGGTCGGGACCGAATTGCCGACGATGGTGTTGTTCGGATTGCCGACGTCCATGCCGGTGTCGAAGAACAGACGGCCCAGGAAGGTGCCTTGGGTGTAGCCGTTGGCGCAGTCCCAGCCGCAACGGATACCGGCAGCCGAACCCGCCAGGGAGGTCTTGCTCAGGCTGTTCAGGTCACGCCAGTACAGGTCCATGTAGCCCTTGGTGGCCGGGAACGGGTTGGCTGCCGAGGCGCCGCCTTGTTCGATGCCGTAGAACATGCCGGTAATCTGCGCGCCCTTGTCGCCGACGCCTTGCTTCTGGCCGTTGAAGAAGAACTCGTTACCGGTCGGGTCGATCTGGTCGTGCGGGGTGTTCACGGAGCCGATGTCCAGGGTCGAGATGATGAACACGCCCCAGTTGATCTCTTTCGAGCCGGCGTAGGTCGTGGCGCCATTGATGGCGATCTGTTCCTGACCCGAGAACTTCAGGTAGATCGGACCCGGTGGGAGGGAGGTTGCTGGTGCTGCCGATGCGCCGAAGCTCAGGGCTGCGCCGATTGCGGCAGCGAAAATCTTTTTCATGCTTACTCCTGGGTTAAAAAAGTTTGTGTTGCCGGAGTATAAGCAAGCAGCGTGCCAGCGATTGGGGATGTGGCGCTAAGGCATTGATCAGAATCATGTTTTTCCTCAAAGAATGAAAACATGTCGACTTTGCAAATGTGTTGATCTTACCCACTGTAAAAATTTCCGACACGAAATTATGCACATGGGATTGTCGGACGGCGGCTACTCGACCACCGTTACCCGGGCGCCCGGGTCGGCGGCCAGCACGAAGCGAACGATGGATTCGACGGTGACCGTGTCGATCTGCCCGGCCATGCGGCGCTCGAAAGGATGGTCGTCGAAGGCGACGTTGGCGCGCAGCAGGCGCGCTCCCAGCCGGGTGGCGGCCGGGATCTCGACCGTGATGGGTGAAAAACCGGCCGAGCGTAGCCATTGCTGGGCCTGCGGGCGGCTGGCCACCCGCTGTGGCGCGGACGCGGCGGCCCAGGTCTCCAGCACCCACTGGTTCGAGTTCTGGTAGCGGGTCGAGTAGGCGTAGGACAGCATGTTATAACGCGGCGCGTGTAGGGCCGGGGGCAAGGCGGGCTGCCGGGCGAACAGGCGCGCCAGCCCGGCCTGGGCCGACGGACCCGGTATCAGCAACTGGCCCTCGAAGCGGAACAGGTCGGTCAGGAAGAAGTTTCCCATGCCTTCGTTGTAGAGCATGGAGCGGTCCGACCCGCAGTGGTTCAGGGCGTGCACCACGGTCCAGCGTCCGGCCGGGTGGTCGCGTACCGCGATACCCATGTGGGAGTAGCGCAGCCCATGCTTGCGCAAGTCCTGGCCTGCGCGCGCGACCAGCGCCACGCTGGCGCCGCTGCGTTCGAGCGCGTCGACCGTGCGCTGCGCCAGCTCGATCGAGCGCAGGGCTTCCTGCGCGGACAAGGGCGCCTCCTCGCAGCCCTGGCCGGCGCGGGCGCCAGCGGACAGGAAGAGCAGGGCTGCCAGCAGCCACGCCGTCAATGGGCGGCGGCGCATGTCAATAGGCCCGTTCGTGGTGCAGCAGTGCCTTGCCGGCCCCGTTCGGAATAAAGGCGATCGCCTTGCCGGACAGGACCAGCAATTGGCCGGCCGATGAGGATAGGACGTCGATGACGGTGCCGGCGCCGAGCGAGAGGCCGCCGGCGGCCTTGCCAGACAGGCGCACCGTGGCGACGCTGGCATCGGCCGCGTTGCGCAGCACCAGGTCGACGCCGTCGCCGGCCGCGCGCACGCTCTCGACCACGACGCTGCCCCCGGCCGCCACCAGGCGGACCGAACCGCCGACCACCGAAGCGGAGACTTCGCCGATGGCGCGCGAGGGCTGGGAGGAATCCGGTGCGGCCTGGGCAGCGGCGCAGGCGAGGCCGAGCAGGGTGGTGAAGACGAGGTGTTTCATGCGTGCCCCCTATGGGTCTGGTCAAGGATCGACGCATGATGGGCGCCGCCCGTGCCGGCGGCAAGCCGTTTGCGGGGCGGTGGCGCGGCGCGCTACGCCGGGTAGCGGCCCGCGATACCGGGGGAGGCGCTGCCAGCTTCTAGTTGCCGCGGAAGACCACGGTCTTGTTCCCGTCCACGAAGACGCGGCGTTCGATGTGGAACTTGACGGCGGCGGCCAGCGCCATGCATTCGTTGTCGCGGCCCACCCGCGCCAGGTGGGCGGGCGTGAAGGTGTGGTCGACCCGGGTCAGGACCTGCTCGATGATCGGGCCTTCGTCCAGGTCCGGCGTGGCGTAGTGGGCGGTGGCGCCGATCAGCTTGACGCCGCGGTCGAAGGCCTGGTGATAGGGCTTGGCGCCCTTGAAGCCGGGCAGGAAGGAGTGGTGGATGTTGATGCAGCGGCCCGCCAGGCGGCGCGCCAGTTCATCCGACAGGATCTGCATGTAGCGCGCCAGGACCACCAGCTCGGCCCCGGTCTCCTCGACGATCTCCAGCAGGCGCGCCTCCTGCTGGGCCTTGTTCTCCTTGCTCACCGGCAGGAAGACGTAGCGGATCCCTTCGCGCTCGACCATCGGGCGCAGGTCGAGGTGGTTGGACACCACGGCGGTGATCGACATGTTGAGTTCGCCGTTGCGGCGGCGGTAGAGCAGGTCGTCGATGCAGTGGTCGTACTTCGACACCAGGATCACGGTCTTGACCGGTTCGCGCGGGTCGTGGATCTTCCATTGCATCTGCAGGCGGGTCGCGACGGCGCTGGCGAACTCCTCGCGGATCGTCTCGATCGGTGGCGAGCCGTGCTGCAGGCGGAACACCAGGCGCATGAAGAAGCGCTCGGTCGAATCGTCGTCGAACTGCTCGAGCGCGCAGATATAGCAGTCGCGTTCGGCAAGGAAGCTGGCCACGGCGGCCACGATGCCCGTGCCGGCTGTGCAGCTGGCGGTCAGTATGTATTCGATGCGGGCTTGCGCGGCGTGGTCCTGGTTCATGGTGCGTGTCCTGTGTTGGCGTACGAAGAAAGTCTTGGGCGCCGCCAGGCGGATAGGCGGGCGGCCCGAATGGGTTCATCCGTGACGCGGTTCGACGGGATGGGTCAGCCGCTGCGGGATTGCCGCCGGCGCGGGTAGGCGCGGGAAGACGTGGTGTCAGAGTGACAGCATCGCCGATGAGCCCCGCGGCGTCAAGCGTGCGGCTGCCGGGGGCGGCCGGCATGCTACCATCGGCGATTTTTCGCCCGCTGGATCTTGATTGATGAGTTCCGTACCGATGCGTTGTACCATCCGGCCAATGCGCGAGGCCGACCTGGCAGCCGTGCTGGGCGTGCAGGCCGAATGCTATCCCGAGGCCATGCAGGAGCCGGGCGCCGTCGTGCTGGCGCGCCTGCGCGCCGCGCCGGCAACCTGCGTGGTGGCCTGCGAAGCCGGCGGCGCACCATGCGCTTACCTGTTCGCCTATCCGTCGGTGCTGGGCGCGGTCACCGACCTGGGCGCGGCCTTCGCGCCGGCCCCGCGGCCCGACACCCTTTACGTGCACGATCTTGCCGTGGCGCCCCGGGCACTGGGCCAAGGCCTGGCGCGCGCCCTGGCCGGCCACCTCCTGGCGCTGGGACGGGCCCAGGGCCTGGCCTGGTCGGCGCTGGTGTCGGTGCAGGACAGCGCGCGCTTCTGGGAAGGACTCGGCTACCGGGCCGCCACGCCTGCCGACTGCGCGCCGGGGCGGGGACTGGCTTCCTATCCGGCGGACGCGTTCTATATGCAGCGTCCGCTCGCCTAGGGAAGCGCGGGCTTACTGGACGCGGCGCACCTTGGCCGAACTGTTGCTGCCTTCGATTTTCAGGAACAAGGTACCGAATACGTTGCGCTCGATCCGCACCTTCGGGTTGCGCATGCGCGGGAGGACAGCCTCGCTGCCGTCGGTGATGCGCCACACCTGGCCGTTGGCGAGGCGGATCTGCGAACCCGGCCCCCAGCCGTCGAACTCGCCGGCGATGCTGCTCTCGATCGCATTCGGCTGCGCTGCCTTTTTCTTGACCGCTTCGATGCCGAAGTCCTGCTCCGCGCTGCGGACCGGCGCAGCCGGCGCCGGCAACTGGGCGGGGCGCGCGGCGCCGACCTGGATCGCGTCGTAGCAGGCCAGGCGGGACGCGGTGTCGGGCTGGGCGCGGCACTTCAGGATCGCATCGTCGGCAGGGTCGGCAAAGGCGGCGCCGGAGGCGCACAGCAAGAGGGCAAGGGACAGGACTTTCATCGGGGCTTCCAGGTAGGTGAACATGCTGCCATCCGCGTGGCTGCCGGAATTATAGAGGCAATGCAAGCTCGGGTAGCTCCTGTCGAAAAATTTTACACCGGTCAGTTGCAGCGCAAGCGTAAGATGTAAAGACATGCTTTAAATCAGTGACATGCACGCCGTCCGCCGTTGGGGCGCGTTCCTTGCTTCCACCCGTTACCAGATCTTGTCGGAGTATTTGATGTTGCGTATCTCGTCGTATTTGTTGCCCTGTTTACTCGTCGCCGCCGCGCTGTCCCAGCCCGCCGGCGCGGAAGTCATCTATACCTGGCGCCAGGCGCAGGCCGCGCCAAGCATGCCCCCGGGACTGAATGTCGAACTGGTGTTTTCCGACGCCGCGGTCGCCAAGGGCGGCCTCTACCTGGAGTTCGAGAACCTGTGCATGGGCACGGATCCCTGCCTCGATCCCCAGGACAGCCTGCTGTCGCTGCGCTACTGGTACGACGGCATATGGCCGGACGGCAGCCAGGCGCAATGGAACCTGATCCACTACGAGTACCGCGGCTATCCGCGCTACTGGAGCGACTACATTTTCATGGACATCGTGTTCCGGCCGGACGGGCGGCTGGACGGGACGATCCGCGCCAACGACAGCAACTCGGATTTCCTGATACAGAGCAGCGGCGGCGTGTTCACGATGCTGGAGGCCCACAGCGACGAGTACTTCGGTTGCGGCGAAGTCTATCCTGAATGCCACGGCTCGCGCGGCCTGCTGCTGGACACGCGTATCGAGACGCCGGTGACGGAGCCGCCCCTGCTGGCGCTCGGCGCGATCGGCATGCTCGGAGCCTGGTTCGCGCGCCGCCGGCTGCGCGCCGGAGCGGGTTCCGGGCGCTGACGACGCCATAAAAAAGGCGGAACCGGGGTTCCGCCAAAGAGGGGTGGAGATTGCATGCGCGCCCGGCGCGAGACCGGACGCGGGGATGCTCGGGTCAGAAGCGGTAGGTCAGCGACGCTTCCACGGCGCGGCCGAACAGCGGACGCGCGTTGATCGGACCGCTGGCGTTGCCGCTGGTCAGGCGCGAGTTGCCTTCGGTCAGGCCCAGTTCATTGGTGAGGTTGGTCGCGCTGACGCGGAACTCGAGCTTGTCCGACAGTTCGGCCAGCACGCCCAGGTCCACGGTCTCATACGAAGGCAGGAACTGGGTGTTGGCCTGGTCTGCCCAGCGGCTTCCGACGCGCGAGAAGGTGCCGTACACGCGCAGCGCCTGGTCGCCCAGCGGGATGCGGTAGCTCGGCGAGAAGCGGAACTGGAACTTCGGCTGGCGCTGCACCGTGTTGCCTTCGATCGAAGGGTTGTCGCGGTACTCGGAATCCTGCCAGTTGCCGGTCAGCTGGAGCTGCAGGCCGGCAAGCGGACGCACCGCCAGTTCGAATTCCGCACCCTTGCCCTTGGAACCGCTCACCGAGTACAGCACGCCGCTGGTGGTGATCTGCTGGAAAGAAATGCCGGTGAAGTCGGTGAAGAAGGCGTTCACGTAGGCGCTGTACAGCGGGGTCGCGGTCTTGAAGCCCACTTCCACCTGCTTGACCTTCGGGGTCGGCACGCGCGAGCGGTCGTCCAGCACCGCCTGGCTGCCGGCGTTGCGCATGTCGTCGAAGTAGATGAAGGTGTGGCCCTGGTTGGCGCGCACGAACACGCTGCTGTCCTTGCCCAGCTTGTACAGGCCGCCGACGGTGAAGGAGTTCACCGAGTCGTCGCGCGAGAGGCCGGTGAAGCTGCCGCTAGGCGCCGAGGTGCCGTTGTTGTACAGGGTGAGCGGGTTGCCGTCCGGGTCGACCGAGGTCAGATTCGAGATGGTCGCGTTCAGGCGCTGCTTTTCGCGGCGCATCCCGGCGTCGAGCTTCAGGCTGTCGGTGACGCGCCATTCGTCGGCGATGAAGAAGGCGGTGTTGTCGCCGTCGTAGGACGCGACCGGCGCGTAGAAGATATTGCCTTCCTTGCCCTTGTTCGACACCACGGCGCCATTGTCCAGGCGCACGTCGATCAGGCGGGCGTTCGGGGTGGCCGTCATCAGGTGACTGTTACCCAGGAACCAGGTGTCCTTCGACGAGTAGTTGGCGACATAGCCGCCGGCGGTCAGGGTGTGGTTGGCGCCGATGTCGCGGCTGACGCGGAATTCGTCGGTGAAGGAGCGCAGCTTCTTCTCGACCGCCCACAGGCCGGCCTGCACCACCTGCTGGTTCGGATCCACGGCGCCGCCGCCGCTGGCATAGGTCATGGCGCCGCCGGTGGCCAGGCGGCCGGCCGCGGCCACGGCCGCGGCGTTGCCGTTGGCCGAAGCGATGGCGCCCGTCAGGTAGTCGCCGGCGCGCAGCGGGTTGTTACCGGTGAACATGGCGATGGTGTTCAGGTCGGCGTTGAAATAGTTCAGCTTGTTCGACACCTGCCAGCCATTCAGGTTCTGCTGGAATTCGGCGCCGAACACGTTCGACTTCAGGCCGCGGCCGTCGCCCAGGTCGTAGTTCAGGGTGCGCCCCGGGGCGGCTTCCACGGTGAACAGGCGCATTTCGTTGCTCATCAGGGTGCCGGTGAGCGGATCGAAGCCCGGGAACTCGCTGATGCTGCGGCCTTCGTTGGCCGACATCAGCGGCACGCCGGTGTAGAAGGCGTTCTTGTCGTTGGTCGAACGCATGTACAGGTTCAGCTCGCCCTGGTCGAGCTTGCGGGTCAGGGCTGCCGACAGCTGGCCGCCGTCGTCGGCCGGGAAGCCCGACTTGCGCACGCCGTCGGTGACGCGGTAGAAGCCGCCGATCATGCCGTACCAGCCTTCGGCGATCTTGCCGCTGTAGACGCCGTCGACGCGGCGCAGGTTGCCGGTGCCGCCGGTGACGCGGATCGAGCCTTCCGGCGTGTCGGTGCCTTTCTTCATGATGAAGTTCATGGTGGCGCCCGGCTGGCCGGCCGAGTAGATGGTGCTCGGGCCGCCGCGCAGGACCTCGACGCGCTCGATGGTGTCGTCCAGGCGGAACGAGGACGAACCCTCGAAGAAGGACAGGACCGGCACCGGGTAGATCGGGTTGCCGTTCATCTGCACCGAGACGAAGGGCGAATCGCTGCCCGAGGGGAAGCCGCGCACCTGGATGTTGGCGCCCGACTGGCCGCCGGTGGATTCGGCGTAGGCGCCCGGCACGATCTTCATGATGTCGGCGGTGCTGATCGGGGCCGCGGCCTTGAGCTGTTCCTCGCTGGCGGTGGTGATGCTGAAGGCGGCGTCGATCTTGCGGGTGCCGGCCGCCGAGGCGGTGCCGGTGACGACCACCTGCTGGATCTCTTTCTGTACTGCGGAAGGCGTTGCGGGAGCGTCGGCCGTCCCGGTCTCCTGGGCCATGGCCTGGCAGTGCGCGCCGAGCGCGAGGACGGCGAGGGCGATGGCGGACAGTTGCGGGAACTTAGTCGTGGTTGTCATATTGTTAGCTCTCTGTTGTATGAAAATCGTTGCCGGCGGGGCGTCTCCTCCCTGCCTGTCCCTTCCTGATCAATGATCTGTCGGGAAAGTCGTGCCATTGAATCATCGAATGTTATCGATGTCAACGACATTGTTATCGATGTCATTTCATGTCGACAAAACAAAAAGTTCTGTCATAATGCATGCCGTATTGAAGCACTCGACAAAACATGGCACCGGCAAAGCAAAACAAGGTAAAGGGCGACGCGCTCCCCACGATGGAAGACCTGGCGAAAATCGCCGGCGTCTCGACCATCACGGTGTCGCGCGCCCTGCGCGACAGCCCGCTGGTGACCGAGAAGACCCGCGAGAAGATCCGCCAGCTGGCGGCCGAGCAGGGCTACCGCTTCAACATCAGCGCGCGCAACCTGCGCATGCGGCGTTCGTATTCGGTGGCGGTGGTGGTCGAGATGACGCCGGTCAAAGGGCGCCCGATGTCCGATCCCTATCCGCTCGAATTGCTGGGCGGTATCACCCAGGAACTGACCACGGCCGGCTACAGCGTGGTGCTGACCTCCAAGCAGCTGCTCGACACCGCCCCGGTGCAGGGCGCCGACGGCCTGATCCTGCTGGGCCAGGGCTCGCACGGCGAGGCGGTGCGCACCCTGCAGCAGACCAATTTGCCGCTGGTGGTGTGGGGCGCCCCCGAGCGCGGCGGCGACTACGTGGTGGTCGGCAGCGACAACCGCAAGGGCGGCGCCAGCGCGGCCGAACGCTTCATCGACCAGGGAAGGCGCAAGCTGATCTTCCTGGGCGACGTCGACCACGCCGAGGTGCAGGAGCGTTGCGCCGGCTTCATCGATACCCTCGCCAGCCGCGCCACCGTCCACATCCTGCGGCCCAAGGCCTTTACCTTCGAAGCGGGCTTCGATTCGGTCCAGACCCTGCTCAGGAAGAGGCCGGGCATCGTCTTCGACGGCCTGTTTGCCGCCAGCGACCTGCTGGCCATGGGCGCGATCCGCGCGCTGACCGAGGCCAGCATGCGCGTGCCGGATGATATCTCCGTCATCGGCTACGACGATACCCCGGGCGCGGCCAGCTTCGTGCCCCCGCTGACCAGCGTGCACCAGTACCTGCGCGACGGCGGGGTGCTGCTGGCGAAGAAAATGCTGGCCATGATCGAAGGCCAGCCGAGCGAATCCGAGATGCTGCCCACCACCCTGATCGTCAGGCAGACATAGTTCGCAGGCCTAGACCTCTTTTACCAAGAACCGAGCACCACCGAGCAAGCAAATGCCGCGACGAGGCGGCCTAGACGAGGAAACCGAAGTGGAAAATGTTATCGATGTCATCGCATCTGCCCATCCTGTGCCCGCCGAACCCTGGCAGATCCGCGAGACCGCGCCCCTGGGGCCGCGCGCCTTCCTGCACGAGACCCTGTTCGCGCTTGGGAACGGCTACATCGGCCTGCGCGGCACCCATGAAGAGGGCGGGGCGGCCGGGCTGGAAGGCAGCTACCTGAACGGTTTCCACGAGACCGAATCCATTCACTACCCGGAAAACGCCTACGGCCTGGCGCGCACCAACGAGTTCATGCTGAACGTGCCGAACGCCAAATGCATCGCCCTGACGGTCGAGGGCGAGCGCTTCGGGTTCGACGCCGGCAAGCTGCTGGCCTACGAGCGCCGCCTCGATTTCCGCAAGGGCGTGCTGGAGCGCACGGTGGAATGGGAAAGCCCGCGCGGCCACCGGGTGCGCATCGACAGCCGGCGCCTGGTGTGCTTCGGCCGCAAGCACGTGGCGGCGATCGAATACCGGGTCACGGCCCTGAACTTCGCCGGCCGCGTGGAGGTCGCCTCGCGCATCGACAGCGAAGTGAGCAACCTGCAGGCCGGCGACGATCCGCGCGTCGGTTCCGCCGTGACCGGCCCGGCGCTGTCGGTCGTCGGCCGCGAGCAGGATGCCGACGGCGAACTGCTGCTGCAGCGCACCCGCAACAGCGGCTTCCTGCTGGCGACCGGCGTCCGGCATGCGGCCAGCGGCGCCACCGGCGCCGGCCCGGGCGAGGGCGCTCACGTCGTCAAGGCCCGGTTGCGCGAAGGGGAATCGCTCACCCTGCACAAGTTCATCGCCTACGCCAGCTCGCGCGACGCCGCCGACGCCGACGTGGCGCGCCTAGCCAGGGACGAACTGGCGCGCGCCGCCCAGGACGGCTTCGCCCACCTGGTGGCCGAGCAGGGTGTCTACCTGGAACGCTTCTGGCGCGAGGCCGACGTGGCCATCGCCGGCGACGACGCGCTCCAGCAGGGTGTGCGCTTCAACCAGTACCACCTGCTGCAGTCGGTAGGCCGCGACGGCCGCACCAATATCGCGGCCAAGGGCGTGACCGGAGAAGGCTACGAAGGGCATTATTTCTGGGACACCGAGATTTACGTCTTCCCCTTCTTCCTGTTTTCGCGCCCGGAAATTGCGCGTGCGCTGCTGCAGTACCGCTACAACGGCCTGCCCAAGGCGCGCGAACGGGCGCGCCAGATGTCGCACGCGTCCGGGGCCCTGTACCCGTGGCGCACCATCGCGGGCGAGGAATGCTCGGCCTATTACCCGGCAGGCACCGCCCAGTACCATATCAATGCCGACGTCGCCTATTCGATCCGCCTCTACCTGCTGGCCACCGGCGACTTCGATTTCATCGCCGACTACGGCGCCGAGATCGTGCTCGAGACGGCGCGCATCTGGACCGGGATCGGCGGCTACGACCGCGAAGGGCGCTTCTGCATCAACGAAGTCACCGGCCCGGACGAATACACGGCCCTGGTCAACAACAACTACTACACCAACGCGATGGCGCGCATGCATATGAGCTTCGCCGCCGACATGGGGGAGCGCCTGCGCGCCGAGCGGCCGCAAGACTATGCGCGCGTGGCTGCGGCGATTGGACTGGAGGAGGGCGAGATCGCCGGCTGGCGCGCGGCCAGCGGCGCGATGCGCCTGCCCTACGACGCGGCCCTCGGCATCCACGAGCAGGACGACAGCTTCCTGTCGAAGAAGCCCTGGGACTTCGCCAATACGCCCAAGGACAAGTATCCGCTGCTGCTGCACTACCACCCGCTGGTGATCTACCGCCACCAGGTGTGCAAGCAGGCCGACGTGGTGCTGGCCCTCCTGCTGCTGTCCGACGAATTCACGCTCGACGACAAGCGCCGCGACTTCGACTTTTATGAAGGCGTGACCACCCACGATTCCTCGCTGTCCTCGTGCATCTTCAGCATGATCGCCAGCGAAGTCGGATATGCCGACAAGGCCTACCACTACTTCATGGAGACCGCGCGCCTGGACCTGGACAATACCCACGCCAACACGGAGTACGGCGTGCACACCGCGGCCATGGCCGGCACCTGGCTGGGCGTGGCCTACGGTTTCGGGGGCATGCGCCTGACGGGCAGCGGCCTGCGCTTCGCCCCGACCCTGCCGGCCAAATGGACCAGCTACCGCTTCCAGGTGCACGTGCAGGGCGCGCTGCTGGCGGTGACGGTCGACGCCAAGGGTGTCCACTACCGCCTGGCCGACGGCGAGTCGCTCGCTTTCACCCACCACGGAACCCCGGTCGCGCTGACGGGTTCCAATCCCGATATCCGCATGGAGGCAGCATGAGCCGCGCAGTGACACACGCAAATACGCGCTACAAGGCAGTGATTTTCGACCTGGACGGCGTCATCACGGACACCGCGCATTATCATTACCTGGCATGGAAGCGGACCGCCGATGCGGTCGGCGCGCCCTTCGACGAGGAATTCAACGAGCAGCTCAAGGGCGTGGACCGGATGGGATCGCTCGCACTGATCCTGGCGCGCGCGCCGCGCAGCTTTTCAAGCGAGGAGAAGCTGGCCCTGGCCGACGCCAAGAACCGCCACTACCAGGAGCTGATCGCCACCATGACCCCAGGCGACCTGCTGCCGGGCGCGCTGGAAGCACTGGTGGCGGTGCGCGCCGCCGGCCTCAAGACCGGGCTGGCCTCGGTCAGCAAGAACGCCTTCACGGTGCTGGACCGCCTGGGCATCCGCGACCGCTTCGATACCGTGGTCGATGCGGCCAGGATCGCCAACAGCAAGCCGCACCCGGAGATCTTCCTGACCGCGGCCGCACAGCTGGGCCTCGATCCCGGCGACTGCCTGGGGGTCGAGGATGCGGTGGCGGGAGTCGCCTCGATCAAGGATGCCGGGATGGTGGCGGTAGGGGTCGGCAAGCCGGAGGTATTGACCCGGGCCGACCGGGTGATCCCGTCGATGCTGGAATTCCGGCTCGAAGACTACTGAACGACCGGCACGCGATCATAACCATATAGGAGACAGCGTGAACCAACGCCGCATACTGCTCGCACTCTTCCTGATCTACTTCGTGTTCGCCATCCTGCTCAACAGCGTGGGCACGGTGATCCTTCAGGTGATCAACAACTACGGGATCGACAAGTCCTCGGCCAGCGTGCTGGAAGGCTTCAAGGACCTGCCGATCGCGATCGTGTCCTTCCTGGCCGCGTCCAGCCTGCCGCGCTTCGGCTACAAGAAGGCGATGCTGCTGGCCCTGGCCATCGTGGCCGTCGCCTGCCTGGCCATGCCGCTGCTGCCCGCTTTCGGCACCGCCAAGCTGCTGTTCCTGTGCGTGGGCGTCGCCTTCGCCCTGGTCAAGGTCTCGGTGTATACCACCGTGGGCCTGGTGGCCCAGGACCGCAAGCAGCATGCGGGCATCATGAACACGCTCGAGGGCTTCTTCATGGTCGGCGTGCTGTCGGCCTACTGGATCTTCGGCTGGTTCATCGATTCCGAGAACCCGGCGTCGACGGGCTGGCTGAACGTGTACTGGGTGCTGTCCGGCCTGTGCGCGCTGACCTTCGTGCTGGTGCTGTTGACCCGCTTCGACGAGAGCGAGGCGGTCCCGCCCGCCAGCCGCGGCCCGGTCCAGGACTTCATGGAGATGCTGCGCCTGTTCCTGCGCCCGCTGGTCTGCGTATTCGTCCTGACCGCCTTCCTCTATGTGCTGATCGAGCAGAGCGTCGGCACCTGGCTGCCGACCTTCAATAACGAGATCCTCAAGCTGCCGGCGGCG
The DNA here is from genome assembly GCF_036961685.1 of Massilia sp. DD77. NCBI lineage: Bacteria > Pseudomonadati > Pseudomonadota > Betaproteobacteria > Burkholderiales > Oxalobacteraceae > Massilia > Massilia sp. DD77. The sequence goes on along the minus strand of NZ_JBAMDH010000007.1, from coordinate 109,968 downwards.
ATGAGCGTGCAGGTGACCAGCATCTTCGCTTTTTGCCTGGCGGTCGGGCGCCTGTCGGCCGGCTTCATCATGCGCCGCCTGAACTGGTTCCCGGTGATGGTCGCCTGCGTGCTGGCGATGGGCGCCGTCGTGCTGCTGGCGCTGCCGCTCAGCCATGGCGTGGCGCACGACCCCAAGGTGAGCTGGGCCAGCGCGCCGCTGGCGGCCTTCGTGTTCCCGCTTATCGGCCTGTTCATGGCGCCGATCTACCCGGGGATCAACTCGGTGATGCTCAGCTCCCTGCCCAAGCACCAGCATGCGCCGATGACCGGGCTCCTGGTGATCTTCTCGGCGCTGGGCGGCACCACGGGTTCGATGGTGACCGGCTATGTGTTCGGCCGCTACGACGGCCAGTTCGCCTTCTATCTGACGCTGGTGCCGATCGCGCTGGTGCTGGTGGGCCTGTTCTTCTTCCGGCGCCAGGTCGAGCGCAGCGCCGCCGGCGTGACGGGGGCGCAGGCCGCCTGACGGCGCTCAGGCGGCCGCGGCATCCTGCGCGCGCGCGGCGGGGATGGGCGCGGCTCCCTGGGTACGGATGTAGGCCGCGGTATCGGCGGCGCGCAAGGCGCGCGAGTAGTAATAACCCTGGATCTGGTCGCACTCGGCCTTGCGCAAGGCCGCCACCTGGTCCGCGGTTTCCACCCCTTCGGCCACCACCACCAGGTGCAGGCGGTGGGCCATCGCCACGATGGCCTGCACGATGGCCAGGGACTCGGCGCTTTGCGTCATGTCGGTGATGAAGGACTTGTCGATCTTGAGCTTGTCGATCGGCAGGCGCTTGAGATAGGAGAAGCTCGAGTAGCCGGTGCCGAAGTCGTCGATGCTGAGCGTGACACCCAGTTCGCGCAGGCGCCGCATGATGGAGGCGCTCGCCACCGGATCGGTCATCGACACCGATTCCGTCAGCTCCAGCTCCAGGGTGCGCGGCTCCACCGTGGACGTGTGCAGCAGCTCGTCCACCAGGGTCACCACGTCGGTCTGCAGGAACTGGCGCGCGGACAGGTTGACGGCCACCGGGATCGGCGGCAGGCCTTCCTCGCGCCAGGCAGCCAGCTGCGACACGGCGGTGCGCAGCGCCCATTCGCCGATCGCCACGATCAGGCCGGTTTCCTCGGCGATGGGAATGAATTCGTCGGGGCGGATCAGGCCATATTCCGGATGCTGCCAGCAGACCAGGGCCTCGAAGCCGGCGATGCCGCCGCTGCGCAGGCAGATCTTGGGCTGGTAGGTCAGGAAGAGCTCATTGTGCTCGGCGGCGCGGCGCAGGTGGCTTTCCAGGGTCAGGCGGCGGCCCTGTTCGCGCCGCAGCTCGTTCGAGAACTGATGGATGGCCCCGCCGCCCAGCGACTTGGCGTAGCGCATCGCCAGCGCCGCGCTGGTGAGCAGGGCGTCGGCGTCGTCGCCGTTGTCGGGGTAGCGCGCGTAGCCGATGCTGCAGGTGAGGGCGATCTCGTTCCCGCCCGAGATGATCTGGCGGTTCACCGCGCTCAGCAGGCGTTCCAGCAAGGCGCGCGCCTCGGTGTCGCCCCCCGGGTCGCCACCGGCATCGCCTACATGGCCGACATCGCCGAGCAGCAGGATGAACTCGTCGCTGCCGGCGCGCGCCAGCATGTCGCCGTCGCGCAGGTTGTCCTGCAGGCTGCGGGTGATGGCCACCAGGGCCTCGTCGCCGGCGCGGTGGCCAAGCAGTTCGTTGAGGCGCTTGAAGCGGTCCAGGTTGATGCAGGCGACGATGGCGTGCTCGCCGCGCTCGCGCCAGCCGGCGATGCCGTTCCGGATCGCCCGCACCAGGGCCGGGCGGTTGGCCAGGCCGGTGAGCATGTCGTGGTTCAGCAGATAGGCGACCTGGCCCGCCGCCGGCAAATCCGTCCCGGCCGGACCGGCCTCCAGCTCCTGCTGCAGGGCCTGGGCCGCCTGCGCCAGCTGGCGGTGGTAGATCTGCTGTTCCACCAGGCGCGCCAGCTCGCGCAAATCCTCCAGCTCCTCGCTGCTGAGGGTGCGCGGCTTGTGGTCCATGACGCACAGGGTGCCCAGCTTCATGCGGTCGACCGAATGCAGCTGCACCCCGGCATAGAAACGGATGCCGGGGCCGCCCACCACCAGTGGGTTATCCGAGAAGCGCGGATCGTTGACGGCGTCGGGCACCACCAGCGGCTCGTCGCTCAGGATCGCATGGCCGCAGAACGAGACGTCGCGCGGGGTTTGCTGCAGGTCCGTGCCCGTGCGCGATTTGAACCACTGGGTGTCCTTGCCGACCAGTGAGATGACGGCCATCGGCACCATCAGCAGGCGCGCGGTCAGGCGGGTGATGCGGTCGAAGGCTTCCTCGGGGCCGGTGCCGAGCAGGCTGGTCGCGTAGAGCGACGCAATACGGTGGGCTTCTTCTGGTGGAATACGCGGTTTTTCCATAAAGCATTTTCCGAGCCGCCCGAGGCCGGGCATTGAACCTATTACGCCAGATGTGCCGGACATTTGCAAACGCCGCCCTGCTGTGCGCGCCTTCCAGCGCGCCAGGGGCCGGCCCGCACGCTCATGCCGCCCGGCGCGCCCCGGCGTGCCGCAGGTACTCCCCGACCCAGGCGGCCAGCCCGGTCAATGGCAGGGCCATGCCCGCCAGCAGGGCGGCATGCCAGCCATGGCGCGCGTACAGCCATCCCCCCATGCCCGACCCCAGCGCGCCGCCAAGGAAGAACAGCGCGAAGTACAGGCCATTGAGACGGCTGCGCAACTCGGCGCCCAGGGCGAACAGGGCGCGCTGGCCGAGCACCAGGTTGGCGGCAACGGCGGCGTCGAGCACGATGGCGGCCGCGGCCAGCAGGCCCAGCGACAGCCAGTGCGGCGCCGCCGCGGGCGCCAGCAGGGGCAAGGCGAAGCTGGCGGCGCCCAGGGCCAGGGCGGCGGCGGTGGCCGGCAGCGTCAGGCCCGCGTCGGCCAGGCGGCCGGCGATGGGCGAGGCGACGGCGCCGGCCATGCCGACCAGGGCGAACACCGCGATGTCGGCCTGGCTCAGGCCAAAGTCCGGACCGGCCAGGGCCAGCGGGACCACGGTCCAGAACAGGCTGAAGGCGCCGAACAGGCCGGCGTGGTAGAGCGCGCGGCGGCGCAGCACCGAAGTGGTGCGCAGCACCGTCCAGAGCGAGGCGATCAGGGCCGGGTAGGGCAGCGCGGCGGCCGGCCTGCGTTCGGGCAGCCTGGCGCGCAGCACCGCTGCCAGCAGCAGCACCAGCACCGCGGCGACGCCGAACACCGCCTGCCAGCCGGCCAGGTCGGCCAGCAGGCTGGCGGCGGGACGGGCCACCATGATCCCCAGCAGCAGGCCGCTGACGACCTGGCCGACCACACGGCCGCGCGTGGCTTCGGGCGCCAGGTGGGCGGCGAAGGGCACCAGCACCTGGGCCACGACGGCCCCCAGGCCGATGCCGAGGGCCGCCAGCAGGAACTGCCAGGCGCCGTCGGCGGTGGCGGCCAGCACCAGGGCCGCGCCGGTAGCCAGCAGGCCGCACACGACCAGGCGGCGGTTTTCCAGCAGGTCGCCGAGCGGCACCACGAACAGCAGGCCGAGGGTATAGCCGAGCTGGGTCAAGGTGACGACCAGGCCGGAGGCGGACTCCGGCATGCCGATCGCGACGCTGATCAGGCCGACCAGCGGCTGGGCGTAGTACAGGTTGGCGACGATGATGCCGGCGGCGCCGGCCAGCAGGAAGACCATGGCGCGCGAAGGCGGGTTGGGAATGGCGGAAGACATGCGGGGCTCCAGGTCGTGTGGATGGTTGACGGTATGGGCCATTGTAGAGAGGCATATGGCAAAGATAATCTGGGCATAATGCATCCATACCTGTCATTTTTTCTGAACAATCATGGACAAAGTCAAGGCGATGCAGGCCTTCGTGCGGATCGTCGAGGCCAACAGCTTCTCGAAGGCCGCCGAGACCCTGAGCCTGCCGCGCGCCGCCCTCAGCGCCGCCATCAAGAACCTGGAAAGCCACCTCGGCGCCCAGCTGCTGCAGCGGACCACGCGCCGCCTGTCGCTGACGCCCGAGGGCGAACGCTATTACCGCCAGTGCGCCGACATCCTGGCCGCGATCGAGGCGGCCGAGGCCGACTTCCTGGGCGAATCGGCGCGGCCGCTGCACGGCAAGCTGCGCATCGACCTGCCGGGCGGTCTGGGGCGGGCTATGGTCCTCCCGCATATCGGCGCCTTCCGCACGGCCTATCCCGAGCTGGCTCTCACGATCAGCCTGAGCGACCGCCTGGTCGACCTGACCCGGGAGGGCATCGATTGCGCCGTCCGCGTCGGGGCGCTGCAGGACTCGGCCCTGGTGGCGCGCCCGCTGGGTTGCATGCGCTTCGTGCTGGCGGCGGCGCCCGGCTACCTGGCGCGGCGCGGCGTGCCGGCCAGCGTGGACGGACTGGCGGCCCACGAAGGTATCGTGCACTTCTCGGGCCGCACAGGGCGTCCCTTCGACTGGGAGCTCGAGGGCGCGGACGGCGTGCGCAAGGTGGCGGTGGGCGGCGCCCTGGCCGTCAACGACGCCGAGGCCAACCTGTGTTGCGCGCTGCAGGGCCTGGGCCTGGCCCAGCTGGGGCGCTACCAGGCGCGCCGCTACCTCGAGAGCGGAGAGCTGGTCGAGGTGCTGCCGGGCGTGCGACCGACCTCGATGCCGGTCTCGCTGCTGTATCCGCGCGGCCGCATGGCCAGCCCGCGCCTGCAAGCCTTCGCCCACTGGCTCGCCGGCCTCTTCGCCGGAGACGCCGATCTCGCCCTGGAGGGTGATCGAAAATTTCGATCATAGGGCGGCAAATTATCCGTTTTTCATCCCTGGTTACGACGCGCATAATGACTCCATCGCATCGAAGACAACGCAGCGAAGCACGGCAAAGCAAGCGCCAAGCATCGAAGCGTTCGATGATTCCAATCACGAAAGGAGCACACCATGTTAGACGTACGTAAGAGCAATGATCGCGGCGCCGCAAGCTTCGGCTGGCTGAAATCCCGCCACACCTTCTCGTTCGGTCACTACCACGATCCGAAGCACATGGGTTTCGGCCCGCTGCGGGTGATCAATGAAGACCATGTGCAGCCCGGCCGCGGCTTCGACTCGCACGGCCACCGCGACATGGAAATCATCTCCTACGTGCTGGACGGCGCGCTGGAACACAAGGACAGCATGGGCAACGGTTCGGTGCTGCGCTACGGCGACGTCCAGCGCATGAGCGCGGGGAGCGGGGTGGTGCACAGCGAGTATAACCACTCGAAGACCGAAGGAGTCCACTTCCTGCAGATCTGGATCGAGCCGAATACCGTCGGCGAAGCGCCGGGCTACGAAGAGAAGCACTTCGACGCGGCGTCCAAGACCGGCCGCCTGCGCCTGATCGCTTCGAACGATGGCCGCGATGGGTCGGTGTCGATGCGCCAGGACGCGTCGATCTACGCCTCGATCCTCAACGGCGGCGACGCGGTCAGCCACCGGCTGGCGCCAGGACGCCAGGCCTATGTCCACGTGGTGCGCGGTCGTGTCACCATCAACGGCGTGGGGCTGGCCGGCGGCGACGCCCTGAAAGTGACCGGGGAAGACCTGGTCAGCCTGGACCAGGCCGAGGCCGCCGAAGTGCTGGTGTTCGACCTGCCGCAGTAATCTTCATCCGCCGCCCCGGGGCCGGGGCGGCGCACATCAGACAAGACCAGGGAGGAAGCCATGCAAGTGACAGCCGCACGCGGTACCGGAAAAATGCAGCACGTGATCCAGATCGGCAAGCACCAGCTGCTGACCGACATCCCGGAAGCCATCGGGGGCGAGGACAGCGGTCCGGAACCGCACGACATTCTGGCCGCCGCACTGGCCGCCTGCACCGCGCTCACCGTCAAGCTGTACGCGACGCGCAAAGGCATGGCGCTCGAGGACATCCGGGTGCGGATCGACCACGGCCAGCAGGACGGCGCCTACGTGTTCAAGCGCCACATCGAGTACGTCGGCGCACTGGGTGACGAAGACAGGCAGCGCCTGACCGACATCGCCAACAAATGCCCGGTGCACAAGACCTTGTCGGGCGCGATCCGCATCGAGACCGAAGCGGTGTGACATGTGTGAGGTACGGCGCTCAGCCCAGCCCGGTGAGCGTGGCCCCGCAAGGTTCGGCGATCATGCGGGCGAAGGGCGAGCTGCTGCGCACCCGGTCGATCCACCACCTGAGCGCGGCGCCGTCTTCGCCGCTGCGCCAGGCCAGGTAGAAGGTTTCCTCGGCCTTCGGTTCGACCACCTGTTTTTCGACCAGCAGGCCCTTGTCGATGGCAGGCCGGGCCCAGGCCTCGGGCAGGAAGCCGAAACCGAGGCCGCGCACCTGGAACTCGTACTTGGTGATCATGTCGGGCACGGCCAGGGTGTCCTGGCCGAACAGCAGGCCGACGGTGCGGGCGCCCAGCAGGCGCGCCGAATCCGACACCGACACCGCGCGGTGCGGCAGCAGGTCGGCCTTGTCGAGCGGGCCGGTGGCGGCGGCCAGCGGGTGGCAGGGCGCGACGGCGAACACGAAGCGGCTGCTGCCGATGGGTTCGAGGGTGTAGCCGCCGCCGGAAGGCCCTTCGCCGGCAGCGCCGACCAGCAGGTCGACACGGCGGTCGAGCAGGGCGTCCCAGGTGCCCGACAGCGATTCGCGCACGATGCGCAGCCGGGTCTGGTCGGCCACCCCGTAGAAGGCCGCGATGTCGGGCTCGAGCCCGGCGGCGGAGAGCATCGAGTCCATGCCCAGCGCGATCTCGGTCTCCCAGCCCGAGGCCACGCGCCGCACGCGGGATTCGAGGTCGCCCGCGGCCTTGAGCAGGTAGCGGCCTTCCTTGAGCAGTTCGCGGCCGGCCGGCGTCAGGGCCACCTTGGGGCCGAAACGGTCGAACAGGCGCACGCCCAGGTCGTCCTCGAGCTTGGACACGGTGTACGAAATGGTCGAGGGCACGCGGAACAGTTCCTTGGCCGCGCTGGCGAAGGAGCCCCTGCGGGCGATGGTTTCGATGATCTGGAGGGCGTCGAGGCTGAGCTTGAGCAAGGGGCTGTCCTGTGGTGGCGGTCCCGACATGGTAGCGGCTTTGTCCGGCCGGCGAAAAGAGCAATCTGATTCTAGCGCCGGGGCGCCCCGGTGACGATACTGGTAACAGGTGGCGCCGAGCCGCGGCGCCGACAAGCAAAGGAGCGGACGATGTACCTGATTTCACTCGGCGCCGGCATCCTGGCCGGCATCCTGTACGGTTTTCTCAACGTGCGCTCGCCGGCCCCGCCGGCTATCGCCCTGGTCGGCCTGCTCGGCATGCTGATCGGCGAGCAGGTGGTGCCGGTGGCCAGGCGCCTGATCGACGGCGCGCCGCTGAGCGCGGCCTGGTTCGCCCAGGAATGCCGGCCGAAGATCACCGGCGTCACGCCGAAGGCCGACGAGCCGCAGCAGCATAGCTGACCCCCTATTTCCCACGGCCGCGGCCACGCCCGGCTTTTACTTGACCAGAAGGAGAGACATCATGACCAACCCAAAACTCGAAGTCCTGACCCCGCAAAACTCGCAGCTGATCATCATCGACCACCAGCCGCAAATGGCCTTCGGCGTGCAGTCGATCGACCGCCAGACCCTGAAGAACAACGTGGTCGGCCTGGCCAAGGCGGCCAAGGCCTTCGACATCCCGACCGTGATCACCACCGTCGAGACCGATTCCTTCTCGGGCAAGACCTATCCGGAGATCCTGGACGTGTTCCCGAACCACAAGATCCTGGAACGTACGTCGATGAACTCCTGGGATGACCAGAAAGTCCGCGACGCGCTGAAGGAGAACGGCCGCAAGAAGGTCATCGTGGCCGGCCTGTGGACCGAAGTCTGCAACACCACCTTCGCCCTGTGCGCCATGCTCGAAGGCGACTACGAGATCTACATGGTGGCCGACGCCTCGGGCGGCACCTCGAAGGATGCCCACGACTTCGCCATGCAGCGCATGGTGCAGGCCGGCGCCGTGCCGGTCACCTGGCAGCAGGTGCTGCTGGAATGGCAGCGCGACTGGGCGCACCGCGACACCTACGAGGCCGTGATGAAGATCGTCACCGAGCACTCGGGCGCCTACGGCATGGGCGTCGACTACGCCTACACCATGGTGCACAAGGCCGCGGCCCGCAACCAGGGCCAGAACGAAGTACTGGCGCCGGTCCCGGCACCGGTGCGCTAAGCGCGCCAGCTTGAATCCGGCCCGCGCCAGGCGCGGGCCGGCTCGCATCAACCCGCCGGCGCCATCCCAATGGCGCCGGCGTCTCCAGGAGTACGACATCATGCCAACACAGACGACCCAGGGCCAGGCTACGTCGCCCGCGCTCATCCTCTTCAACGGTTGCTTCCACACGGTGGACAAGAGCCAGCCCCAGGCCAGCGCGGTCGCGATCCGGGACGGCCGCATCCTGGCCGTGGGCGATACCGACGACGTCATGCGCCACCGCAGCGAAGGCAGCCAGGTCATCGACCTGAACGGCCGTACCGTGATCCCGGGCCTGAACGATTCGCACCTGCACCTGATCCGCGGTGGCCTGAACTACAACCTGGAGCTGCGCTGGGAAGGCGTGCCTTCGCTGGCGGACGCGCTGCGCATGCTGAAGGAGCAGGCCGCGCGCACCCCGCATCCCCAATGGGTGCGCGTGGTCGGCGGCTGGAACGAGTTCCAGTTCGCCGAGCGCCGCATGCCCACCCTGGACGAGATCAACGCCGCCGCGCCGGATACCCCGGTCTTCATCCTGCACCTGTACGACCGCGCGTTGCTCAATCGCGCGGCCCTGCGCGCGGTGGGCTATACCAAGGACACCCCGAACCCGCCGGGCGGCGAGATCCAGCGCGACGCCGCCGGCAACCCCACCGGTATGCTGATCGCCCGTCCCAACGCGATGATCCTGTACGCCACCCTGGCCAAGGGCCCGACCCTGCCGCGCGAACTGCAGGTGAACTCGACCCGCCAGTTCATGCGCGAGCTGAACCGCCTGGGCCTGACCAGCGCCATCGACGCCGGCGGCGGGTTCCAGAACTATCCCGAGGACTATGCCGTCATCGAGGAACTTGAACGCGCCGGCCAGCTCACCATCCGCATCGCCTACAACCTGTTCACCCAGAACAAGGGCAAGGAACTGGAAGACTTCCAGCGCTGGACCGAGTTGGTCACGCCGGGGCAGGGCAGCGACTTCTACCGCCACAATGGCGCCGGCGAGATGCTGGTGTTCTCGGCCGCCGACTTCGAGGACTTTTTGGAACCGCGCCCGGACCTGGCGGCAGGCATGGAGGACGAACTGGAGAAGGTGGTGCGCCACCTGGTCGCCAACCGCTGGCCCTTCCGCCTGCACGCCACCTACGACGAATCGATCTCGCGCATGCTGGACGTGTTCGAGAAGGTCAACCGCGACATCCCCTTCGACGGCCTGCACTGGATGTTCGACCACTGCGAGACCATCACCCCGCGCAACATCGACCGCGTGAAGGCGCTGGGCGGCGGCATCGCGATCCAGCACCGCATGGCCTTCCAGGGCGAATACTTCGTCGACCGCTACGGTGCCGAGGCGGCGCGCGCCACCCCGCCGGTCAAGCGCATGCTGGAGACCGGCGTGCCGGTCGGCGCGGGCACCGACGCCACCCGCGTGGCCAGCTACAACCCGTGGACCGCACTCTACTGGCTGGTCTCGGGCCGCACCGTGGGCGGGCTGCCCCTGTACGGCAGCGGCGGCCACCTGCCGCGCAGCGTCGCGCTCGAACTCTGGACCACCGGCAGCGCCTGGTTCTCGAACGAACAGGGCAAGAAGGGCAAGATCCAGGAAGGCATGCTGGCCGACCTGGCGGTCCTGTCAAGCGACTTCTTCAGCGTCGACGAAGAAGCGATCAAGTCGATCGAGTCGGTGCTGACCGTGGTCGGCGGCAAGATCGTGTACGGCGCGGCCGAGTTCACGGCGCTCGGGCCGCCGCCGCTGCCGGTGCTGCCGGAATGGTCGCCGGTCCGGAAGGTGCCGGGCCATTACCGCAAGGCGGCGCCTCAGCCTGCCGCCGCCAGCCTGGCCCACCAGTGCCGCGGCGCCTGCGGGGTGCACGCCCACGAGCACGACCGGGCGCGGCGCTCGAATATGCCGGTGTCGGACTTCAGCGGCTTCTGGGGCGCGCTGGGCTGCAGCTGCTTCGCGTTCTGACATGAAGGCCGCCTCCTTTCAACGCCTGCAGGGCGTGAGCATGGGCCTGCTGGCGGGCTATGTCGACACCCTCGGCTTCATCGCCCTGTTCGGGCTGTTCACCGCCCACGTGACCGGCAACTTCGTCCTGATCGCGGTCTCGCTGGCCGAGCCGGCGCAGACGCCTTCCTTGCTCAAGCTGCTGGCCTTCCCGGCCTTCATCCTGGGCGTGGCGGCGGCCCGGCTGCTGGTGGCAAGCTGCGAGCGGCGCGGCGTGTCGGCGGTCAAGCCGTCCTATGCGCTGCAGCTGGTGCTGCTGCTGGGCTTCATGGGCTGCGGCATGCTGGCCGAGCCGGTCGGGAACAGCGCCGGTCCGCTCGCGATGGCGGCCGGACTGCTGGGCACCCTGGCGATGGGCGCGCACAGCGCGGCCAGCAAGCTGCTGCTCACCCACCTGGCGCCGACCTCGATGATGACCGGGAACGTCACACAGCTCGTGATCGACGGCGTCGACTGGCTGCGCGGGGCGGGCGACGCCGCCACCCGCGCGCGCTGCGGCAAGTTCTTCTGGCCGGTGGCGGCCTTCGCCCTGGGCTGCGCCATGGCCGCCTTTGCCTACGTGGCGGTGGGCTTCGTGGCGCTGGCGGTGCCGCTTGCGCTACTATGCCTGCATCTTTGTTTACCCGAACCGGCTGCAGCGCCCGCACATCCATGAACAAGAACCGGCTCGAGGCCTTCAGCGACGGCGTGATCGCGATCATCATCACGATCATGGTCCTGGAGCTCAAGCCTCCCCATTCGGCCGACCTGCACCACGTGGCCGAGGTGCTGCCGGGATGGCTGCGCTATGCGCTCAGCTACGTCTACGTCGGCATCTACTGGGTCAACCACCACGCGCTGTTCGAGCGCGTGGCGCGGGTCGACTGGCGCACCCTGTGGGCCAACCTGCACCTGCTGTTCTGGATGTCGCTGATCCCCTTCGTCACGGCCTGGGCCGGAGAAAATCCGATGGCGTCCGGCCCGGTGGCGCTGTACGGTGTGGTCCTGCTGCTGTGCTCGATTTCCTTCTCCGTGCTGGCATGGAGCATCGATGCCGGCGGCGCCGCGCCGCACGCGCTGTCCTGGCGCAGCGCCAAGAGCCGCCTGTCGATCGCCCTGTACGCGCTCGCGGTCCTGCTTTCGCTGGTGTATGCGCCGCTGGGCGCCGTCATCCACGTACTGCTGGCGGTCCTGTGGCTGGTACCGGCCCGCGGCGAGGCGCAAGCCTGAGTCCGGCCATGGAACGCGCGCGACATCGCTGGCCGGGCCCCCGAGTCACCCTGTGCCTGCTGGTGCTGGCCCTTTCGCTTTCGCGTTCCGCCGCAGCCGTGCCGCTCGACCGTCTCGAGCATCGGCGCTGGATCGCCGCCGAGGAGGGCCCGAACCAGGTCGGCGCCATCGTGCAGGCCCCGGACGGCTTCCTCTGGCTGGGCACCAACGATTCGCTGCTGCGCTTCGACGGCGCGCGTTTCGTGCGTTTCGAACCGGCGCACGCGAACAGCCTCAATATCGTCTCGGCCCTGTTCGCGGACGGGCCGCTGCTGTGGGTCGGCCTGCGCTACGGCGGCATCCGGCGCATCGGAGCGGGGAAGGCGGACGCCTTCCCGCCACGGGACGGCCTGCCCGAGGGCGCCGTCTACGGTTTCGCCCGCGACCGGAGCGGCGCGGTGTGGGCCGCCCTGGACGACGGGCTGGCGCGCTTCGACGGGCAACGTTGGCGGACGGTGGACGCCGCGTGGGGTTTCCCTGAGCGCAAGGCCCGTGCGGTCTTCGTCGACCGCGAGGGCGGGCTGTGGGCCGCGGGCCGGGACCGCCTGTTCTACCTGGCGCAGGGGGCGGTGCGCTTCCGCGCCCTGCCGGTCGACGTGCAATGGGCGAGCCAGATCGCGCAGGCGCCCGATGGAGCGCTGTGGATCGCCGAGCGCCGCCGCGGCCGGCTGCACCGGGTCCTTCTGCGCGGCGGCGCGGTCGACCATGCCTGGCGCACCCTGGACGCCCCTGGCGGCAGCCTCCTGTTCGACCGTGCCGGCGATCTCTGGATCGGCACCTATGGGGCGGGCATCCTGTACCTGTCGGCTCCGCGCAGCGTGGCGGCGCTGGACACGGCGCAGCGCTTCGGCGTGCGCGACGGATTGTCGAGCGATGTGGTGTGGCGCCTGTATGCCGACCGCGAGGGCAACATCTGGGCCGGTACCAGCGCCGGCCTGGACCGCTTCCGCGCGCGCACCCTGGTTCCGGCCGGGCTGCCGCCGGGCGCGCTGAATGTCGCGCTGGCTGCCGGCGCGGATGGCAGCCTGTGGGCCGGGGCCGGGAACCAGCCGGCCGTGCGCCTCGGCCCGGACGGGTCGCTTACTGCCGCCGGCATGCCCGGTACGGCGAGCGCCGCCACCACCGATGCCGAAGGCAGGGTATGGATGGGCGGGCCGGCCGGCATCTACCGGTCCGAGGGCCGGCGCCTGGTCGAGGTGGCGCCTCTGCCCGCCGTGGCCGCCACCGAATCGCCAGTGCGGGCGCTGCTGCGCGACGCGGAAGGCGCGCTCTGGGTGTCGATCAACCGCATCGGCCTGTTTCGCTGGCAGTCCGGGCGCTGGAAGGCGATCCCGCCGCCGACGGCGGCGCCCAGCCAGCGCATGCCGGTCGTCGCCGCGGCCGAACCCGGCGGACGGCTCTGGTTCGGCTATCGGGACAATCTGGCGGTTTCGCACGGCGCGGACGGGGAACGCCAGTGGACGCCGGCCGATGGACTCGACATCGGCCATGTCACCGCCATCGCTCACGAGAACGGGCGCACCTGGCTCGGCGGCAAACGGGGTCTTGGCGTCGTCGAAGACGGCACGTTCCGCAGGGTGGGCCTACCGGCCAATGGGCTGTTCGAGTTCATCTACGCGATCCTGCCAGTGCAGGGCCGGGGACCCGGCGCGGACCTGTGGCTGCAATCGCGTTCAGGCATCTTCCAGCTCGAGGGCGGCGAGCTGCGCAGCGCGCTTCTCGATCCGGGGCACCGGATACGCTACCGGTCCTACGACCTGCTCGGCGGCTTGGCGAACGATCCGTTCCAGGTGTTGCCGCTGCCGACCGGCGTGCGGACCAGCGACGGACGCCTGTGGTTCTCGGCCAGCGCCGGCGTGGCCTGGATCGATCCGGCACGCCCGGCAGCAGACGTCCCGGGCCCGGTGGTGGCGATCGAATCGGTCAGTGTCGACGGCGCACCGGCGCCGGCCGGAGAACCGGCCAGGCTCGGCGCCTCCACGCGGCGGGTGGTCTTCGGATACACCGCCCCAAGCCTTTCGGCGCCGGAACGGATCAACTTTCGTTACCGGCTCGACGGCTACGACCGCGCATGGCACGATGCGGGCCGCCAGCGCGAAGCCGTGTACACGGGACTCGGCCCGGGCAGCTACACCTTTCGGGTGGTCGCGTATAACGAAGAAGGCGCGCCGAGCACCAGCGAAGCCCGGTATGGCTTCCGGATCGAACCGGCATTCTACCGCCGTCCGGAGCTGCTGGCGCTGGCGGCGGCCGTCATCTTGTCAAGCCTGTGGCTGCTGCACAGGGCAAATTTGCGGCGCGCCGCCGTGCAGCTGCGCCAGCGGCTCGAAGCCCGCCACGAAGAACGCGAGCGGATCGCGCGCGAGCTTCACGATACGCTGCTTCAGGGCTTCAACGGCCTGGTGCTGAGGATGCAAGTGATCGCGAATTCACTCGCCGCCGACCATCCGGCGCGGGCCGAGATCGAATGCGTCCTCGACCGTGCAGACGAGGTGCTGGTGGAGGGCCGCGACCAGGTGCGCGGTCTGCGCGGCGTTAAGGGGGGCCGCACCACGTTGGCGGAAGCATTGCGTGCCGGCGGCGCGGAACTGTCCGCGGGACGGGACGCCGGATTCGTGTTCGGCGTGGACGGCCAGCCGCGGCACGTGCGCGACGAGGCGTGGGAAGAAGTCTACCGGATCGGTTACGAAGCGCTGGCGAATGCCTTTGCGCATGCCGGTGCCAGCCAGGTGAGGGCAACACTCAGGTTCGGCCCGGGCGCACTCGAGCTGTGCGTGTGCGACGACGGGACCGGGATACCTTCGGACTATGCCGGGCCCGACGGACGGCCCGACCACTGGGGTGTGCGCGGGATGTTCGAACGCGCGCGGCAGATCGGCGCCACGCTGGCGCTGCAAGGAGCGCCGGGAGAGGGTAGCCGGATGCGGCTGCTCGTGCCGGCAAAGCGGGCCTATCGCGGCGGGGAAGGGCGGTGGCGCCTTCGTAAGCAACAAGGATTGGACAGGATATGAACATGAACACGACACCGATCAAGGTACTGATCGCCGATGACCATCCACTCATGCGCGAGGGTATCGCCGCCGTGATTGCCAGCCAGCCAGACATGGTCGTCGCCGGGGAGGCCGGCGATGGGAGGGAAGTCGTCGCGCTTTACCGGGTCCTGCGTCCGGACGTCTGCTTGATCGATCTCCAGATGCCGAACCTGAATGGCATGGAAGCGATCCAGGCAATCCGCGGCGAGTTTCCGCAGGCTTGCCTTGCCATTCTGACGACCTACCGCGGCGATGCTAGGGCAATGCAGGCGATCAAGTCCGGGGCGCAGGGCTACTTGCTCAAAAGTGCGCTGCGCAAGGAACTGACCGACGCCGTGCGCCAGCTGGCGGCCGGCCACCGCTACTTTCCGCCGCAGATCGCAGCCGAACTGGCCGAGCACATCGGACAGGAAGCGCTGACGGTGCGAGAGCTGCAGGTGCTGGAACTGATCGCGCGCGGCCATGCCAACAAACAGATCGGTGTCACCCTGGGCCTGTCGGAAGACACGGTGAAGGGTCACATGCGCAGCATCATGGACAAGCTCGGGGCCAATAACCGCACCCATGCGGTGACGATCGGCATCGAGCGGGGCTTCCTGGAGATCTGAAACCCCCACTTTCGTGTGGGTTGCGCCTGCCCCGAACTTGTCTGTTCAGGGCGGTTTGCGCGCTGCACCATGCTGTCTTGAACGCATCGTTCGTAGACCATGGAGAAACCCGTGCAGCTTGCGCCACCGACCCCGCTTCGTACTCCGCTTTCAGGCCCGTCTCCGGCCTCACGCCCCATCGCCTTGTGCCGGCCGCAGCCGGTGGGTGGCCTGTGCAACTGGCAGATACGACGGATTACCGCCCACATCGATGCCAACCTCGGCACCACCCTGCGCACCGGCACCCTGGCCGCGATCCTTGGCCTGAGCGTCAGCCATTTCACACGCGCTTTCAAGCAGAGCGTCGGCGTACCGCCGCGTGTCTACGTGATCCGGCGCCGCCTGGCGGCCGCCTGCGAGGCGATGCTGGTCTCGAACGAACCGCTGACCGCGATCGCCCACCACCACGGCTTCTGCGACCAGTCGCACTTCACCCGCACCTTCCACGAGGTGCTCGGCGTCGCGCCCCAGGCCTGGCGCCGGCGGCAGGGATCAGCGCTGGAAGCGGCCTAGCGGCGCATGGCGAACGGAAGAATACCCGCGTTTTTGGTATGGTAGCGGCTGCAGACGATACCAGGAGCGACATCAGATGTTCGATTTCATCACCAAATTCCTCGAATCCAGCGGCTATCTGGGCGTCTTCGCCCTGATGGCGCTGGAGAACGTGTTCCCGCCTATCCCTTCCGAGCTGATCATGCCTTTCGCCGGCTTCGTCGCCGCCCGCGGCGACCTGCATGTGGCCGGCGTGCTGATCGCGGGGACGGCGGGTTCGATCGCGGGGGCCTTGCCCTGGTATTACGCGGCCAAGATCTATGGCAAGGAGAGGCTGGAAAAATTTGCCGACAAGCATGCCCGCTGGATGACGGTGACCCACGGCGAGATCGATCATGCGCTGGAGGCCTTCGAGCGCCATGGCCGCAAGGTGGTGCTGTTCGGACGCCTGATTCCCGCGATCCGTACCCTGATCTCGGTGCCGGCCGGGCTGGCCTGCATGCCGATGGCGCAGTTCCTGCTTTACTCGACCATTGGTTCGCTCATCTGGACCGCGATCCTGACGGGCGCCGGCTTCCTGCTCGAGAGCCAGTACGAGCGCGTGGCCGAGTATGTCGACCCGGTGTCGAAAGGCATCCTGGCCCTGCTGGTGGCCTGGTACGTCTATCGCGTCATCACCTGGAAGCCGGCCAAGACCTGAACCCAAGGCCAGGGCGAACCTGCGCGGCGCGGGCATTTTGCGGGTTTGGCTACAATCGGCATGTTCGCATGCAGGTGTTGGTCAATGAAGAACCAGCTGTTGGAAGATATCGGCGACGCCCACCCGGCCTTGCCACCCAGATCGCGCAGCAGTGCGGCGCCGCCTCCGCGGCCCGCACCCGCTGGCGCCGTGCGTCCGCAGGTATGGCGCGGCAGGCGGCCGCCTGTCGAGCAGCCAGTCCAGCCGCCGCTGCCGCGATCGCCGCCACCGGACCTGACGGTGCCGTCGCCCGAGCCGCCGCCAGATCTTTTCTCTTTTTCAAGTCAGCAGCCGGACCTGGCTATCCAGCTGCCCGACGAAGCGGTCCCGTGGATGGACCGCTGGGGCCGCAAGGCCTTCGGCTGGACGCTCGCCGCCGCTGTCGTGGCCGGCCTGGCCGGCGCGGGGCTGTGGCTGTACGGAGAGACCCAGGTCGAATCGACCCTGGCCCTGATAGCGGACCAGACGCCGCCTGCCGCGCCTTCGCCGCCACCCGCGATACCGGCCGCGATACCAGCCGCGATACCGGCCGCGATACCGGCCGCACCGCAGTCCGCTCCCCCGGCGCCACCGACAGCCGCCATCCCCGCGCCGCCGACGCCCGAGCCGACGCCCGTCGCCAGCATCGAGGCTGAAGAGGCGGTGGAGGCGTCAGCAGACATCGCTGCGGCGCCCGTCGTCGCGAGCGCGGCTCCGGAAATGAAGAAGGAAGTGAAGAAGGAAGTGAAGAAGGCGCCTGCGCCGGCGCTACGCAAGCCGGTCCCGAAGAAAATGCCGGCGCGTGCCGTGGCGCGCCGCGAGCCGGCGCGTCCAACCCGTTCCGAAGCTGCGCCACAACGGCGGGCGCCGGCCACAGTGGCGCGCATTCCCGCCCCATCACCCCAGGCGCCGCCGGCCAGGCTGGACACCCCACCGGCCGACGATGCGCTGGCCGAAACCCTGCGCCAGTGCCGCGCCGCCGGCTACCACGCCACCTTGTGCATCAAGCGCGGCTGCAGCGCGACCAAGTTCGGCCTGGCCTGCCGCGGCTGACGCGCAGTCCGGGGTTCAGGCGGCGCTTTCGCGCCAGGTGATACGGTTGCGTCCCGCCTGCTTGGCGCGATAGAGCTCGGCGTCGGCCGCCTCGAACAGGTCGGATTGCAGCTCGCTGCTCTCGGGCGCCAGGGTGGCCCCGCCGACGCTCACGGTCAGCATCGGCGCCACGGCCGAGGCTTCATGGAGAATATTCAGCTCGGCCACGGCCTCG
The DNA here is from genome assembly GCF_036961685.1 of Massilia sp. DD77. Taxonomy (NCBI): domain Bacteria; kingdom Pseudomonadati; phylum Pseudomonadota; class Betaproteobacteria; order Burkholderiales; family Oxalobacteraceae; genus Massilia; species Massilia sp. DD77. Next base: position 92,308 of record NZ_JBAMDH010000007.1, on the reverse strand, counting down.
CACAGGGCTTCCACCACCTGGCGCGCGTGTTCGGCGTCGGTCTCCGGCATCAAGAGCACCAGTTCCTCGCCGCCGTAGCGCGCCGCCAGGTCGGCCGGCCTGCGCATGGCGGCGCCGGCCACCCGCGCCACCGAGCGCAGCGCGCGGTCGCCGGCCGGGTGGCCGTAGCGGTCGTTGAACTGCTTGAAGGCGTCGATGTCGAGCAGGGCGAGCGACAGCGGGCGCCCGGAACGGCGCGCGCGCTGCCACTCGAGGGCGTACATTTCGTCGAAGCGGCGGCGGTTGGCCAGCTCGGTCAAGCCGTCGATATTGGCCAGCCGCTCGAGCATCCTGCGCTGGCGTACCACCTGCAGGTGCAGGGCCACGCGCGCCATCACGACGGTCGGATTGAAGGGCTTGACGATGTAGTCCGAGGCGCCCATCTTGAGGCCGTTGGCCTCGTCCTCGGGGCGGTCCAGGCCCGAGATGAAGATCACGGCGATGTGCTCGGTCTGCGGATCGGCGCGCAGCTGCCGCAGCACCTCGTAGCCGTCCATGTCCGGCATCATCACGTCGAGCAGGATGAGGTCGGGCGCATGGCGCGCCGCCCGTTCCAGGGTCTGGGCGCCGTTCTTGGCCAGCAGCACCGTGTACTCCGGCTTGAGCAGGTCGCCCAGCACCTCGCGGTTGATGGCGTCGTCGTCCGCCACCAGTACCTTCTGCGTCTCCACGACGTTCATCATGCCACGCCCTCCAGGCTCAATTCGAGATCCATTGCCAGCACGCCCAGCGGCGCGAGCGCAGCAGTGTACTCGATGTCCGCCACCGCGCGGCGTACTGCCACCAGGGACTGCGCATGGGCGGTCCCGGCCAGCAGGCTCTCGAGTTCTGACAGCGCGTCCTCGGCGCGGGCGTCGTCGTCGGCCAGGTAGGATTGCAGGCGTGCGATCACCTGCGCCACCGCGCGTGGATCGGCCTGGCGCGGCAAGGCCGCGGCGGCAAGCTGGGCCAGGCCGGCCAGCACGATCTCGGTGCTGGACACCAGGCCCGGCACCTGCACCGACAAGCGCGCGAACTGTCCGGCGCGCAGGTCCTGCTCCAGGCGGTTGGCGGCGGCGGACAGTTCGAAGGCGCCGACGTAGGCCGCGCTCGACTTCAGGTTGTGCGCGAGCGATTGCAGGCGCGCGTGGTCGCCGCCGCTCAGGGCTTCGCGCAGGATGCGCGGGGCCCCCGCGTATTCGCGCACGAAACTGCCGGCGCGTTTCTCCAGCCGGCTGCGCTGGCCGTCGACGTTGTCCAGGGCCTGACGCCAGTCGATGCCCGGCACCGGCGGCAGCGTGCCCACCGGTTCCCTGGCCGCAGACTGGTGGGCGGCGAGCGGCGCCGCCGGCGGCAGCGCGCGGCCCTGCAGGCGGGCCGGGTCGATCCACTTGAGCAGGGTGCAGAACAGCAGGTCGGGGTCGATCGGCTTGGTGACGTGGTCGTTCATCCCCGCGGCCAGGCTCTTGGCGCGGTCGCTCGGCAGGGCGTGCGCTGTCATGGCCACGATCGGCAGCTCGCGCAGGCGCGGATGACGGCGGATCTCGCGCGTGGCGCTCAAGCCGTCCAGCTCCGGCATCTGGATGTCCATCAGCACCAGGTCGTAGTCGCCTTCCTCGGCCATGCGCACGGCCTGCACGCCGTCGAAGGCGACATCGACCGCCATGCGCGCGGCGGCCATGAAGTCGAGCGCCACTTCGCGGTTGTTGGCGTTGTCTTCGGCCAGCAGGATGCGCGCGCCGTCCAGGCGCGGAATGTCCGGCAGGGCGGGCATGCCCGGAATCGGGGCCGGCGCGCTCAGCGCGGAGGCATCGGCCGACGGATGCAGCACCTGCAGCAGGCTGTGGTACAGCAGGGCCGGGCCGACCGGCTTGTGCAGGAAGCCGTCGAGCGGCAGTTCGCCTTCTTGCTGCAGCACCGACTCGCGGGTGCAGGCGCTGACCATCAGGATCGCCGGCGGCGCGGCGTCGCGCGCGCAGCGGCGGATGCGGCGGATGGTTTCCATGCCGTCCAGTTCAGGCATCAGGTAGTCCATCAGCACCACCTGGTAAGGATGGCCGTCGCGCTGGGCGCGTTCGAGCGCCACCAGGCATTGCTCGCCCGACGCGGCCGCGTCGGCGCGCACGCCCAGGGTGTGCAGCATCTCGACCAGGGCTTCGCGCGCGGTGGCGCTGTCGTCCACCACCAGGGCGCGCACGTCCTGCAAGGTGGCCTGGCGCACGGCGGCGGTGCTGGACTGGCCGGCGGCGATCCCGAGCGGCACCATGAAGCGGAAGCAGCTGCCCACGTTCGGGCTCGAGGTCACGGCGATCGAGCCGCCCATCAGTTCGACCAGCTGGCGCGAGATCGACAGGCCCAGGCCGGTGCCGCCGTACCTGCGGGTGATCGAGTTGTCGGCCTGGGTGAAGGACTGGAACAGGCGTCCCAGCTGCTCCGGCGTCATGCCGATGCCGGTATCGCTGACCGAGAACGCCAGGACCACTTCACCGTCCTTGCGCGTTTCCTCCAGTTCGACCGAAATCACGATCTCGCCGCGCTCGGTGAACTTGACCGCGTTGCCGGTCAGGTTGATCAAGACCTGGCCCAGGCGCAGCGGGTCCCCCACCAGCTGGGTCGGCACGTTGGCGCCGACCCGGAAGATCAGTTCCAGTCCCTTGGCGTCCGTCTTCAGGCCGGTCAGGCTCGAGAGATGGTCGAGCATCTCGTCGAGCTCGAAGGGCACCTTCTCGATGGCCAGCTTGCCGGCCTCGATCTTGGAGATGTCGAGGATGTCGTTGATGATGCCCAGCAGGTGCTCGCTGGCGCCCAGGATCTTGGTCAGGTAGTTGCGCAGCTTGGCGCTGGGTTCGCCCATCAGGGCCAGGCGGCTCATGCCGATGATGGCGTTCATCGGGGTGCGGATCTCGTGGCTCATGTTGGCCAGGAACTCCGACTTCATGCGGGCGCCGGCTTCGGCGCGCAGCATCGCCGTCTGCATGGCCTTGGTGCGCAGGCCGAGGATCCGCATGAACACCAGCATGTCGAAGGTGCTGCCGAACTCGAGCGCGTGCATGGTCCAGAAGTTGGCCGGCAGCGCGCCGTTGATCATCTGGGCCGAGATCAGCGAGGAGGCAAAGCTCACCGCCCAGCCGACCAGGAAATAGGTACCGACCGCGTCGCCGGCGCGGGCGCGGCGGAAGGCGCCGGGCAGCCCGAGCAGCATCGGCATGATGCCCAGGGTGCCGATGATGGCCACCATGTAGCGGTGACTGATCAGGCCGGCGCCGAAGCCGATGGCGCTGATCACGGAAAGCAGCGCGAAGGTCTTCATCAGGCGGCTGAACACCCGGTCCATGCCCGGGCGCGCCAGCGACTGCTCGACGAACAGGTAGGCGCCGCAGGACGCCAGCATCGACGCGATGCCGGTGGCGTGTTCGCTCACCCACAGCTTGCCCGGCCACAGGAACTGGTCGGCGATGCCGAACCAGCAGGCGGAATACAGGGTCACGGCGCCGACCAGCAGCGCGTACTTGCCGAACAGAGGCTCGCGCAGGGTGATCCATTGCCCCACGCTGTACAGGAACAGGCACAGGCCCAGGCCCAGCATGAGGCCCTGCAGCATCTGCTCCTCCAGCGAGGCCGGATGGAAGGCGTCGGGCTGGAAGAACTCGATCGGCAGGATGGTCGGGCCGTGGGTTTCCACCCGCAGCAGCACCGTGTGCCCGGCGCCGGCCGCCAGGTGCATGACCACCGAGGGCACACGGCCCTTCAGGGCCCAGACATTCTGCACGTCGGCGCGGCCGGCCGAGCCGACCTTGCGCAGCGCGCCGCCGCTGTCGACGTAGACGTCGAGCTTGTCGAGCAGGCCGAAGTCGACCTGCATCACCCAGTTCTCGGGCGCACCGGCCGGAACCACCACCGGGATCCGCACCCAGGTCGCGCCGCGCTGCATGCCCAGGGTGGCATAGGCGGTCTTCGGCGTGGCGAAGCGATCGCCGGCGGCGATCGCCGCGGCCGCGTCCAGGCGCAGTCCGGGGTCCGCCAGGACGGTCACCGCGGGCCAGGCCTCGGCGCGCTTGACGCCGGCGCCTAGCTCGAGGGGCGCGGCGATGGCCGGCAGGGCGAGCGCGCAGGCCAGCAGCAGAAGCAATGACAAGAGCGGTGAAAGGGCGGCTTGGACGAGGGCGCGCGCCCGCGGCAGGGAGAAGGAAAGCATCATGCCTGGCGGTTCCCGGGTTGCGGTGCAGCCGGTGCGGACTGTGAGGCCGGTGCGGAGCGGGACAGGTGCGCCTCGATGCGTTTCATGAAGGCGGGCGCCTTCGGATCCTGGCGCCAGTCCTGCATCACCTGGTCGACCTGGCCGAGCAGGGCGGCGGGCAGCTTGAGGGGGCGGGTCTGGTCCATCAGGAAGCGGGTGGTCAGGCGGTAGCCGGCCACGCGCGTCAGCAGGCGCGAGATCGAGAACCCGGGCACGAAGATGCGCACCACGGCGTCGATCAGGCGCACCGCGCCCAGGCCGAGCGCGAACAGCGCGCGCGAGATCAGCGACACGCGTTTCGTCAGGCCGAGGTCGCGGCTGGCCTGCTTGCCGCACAGGTAGCGGGTGAGCAGGATCGGGAAGGGCTTGAGCACGCGCAGCGGCAGCTCGCTGGCCATCGCCTGCATCAGGGCAGCGGCCAGCGGCGGGCGCGGATCCTCTTCGCCCGGATCGGCGGCCAGGCGCGCGCTCCAGGCGGCGCGGCCGCGCGCCTGCATCGCCTGGAAACGGGCATCGGCTTCCTCCATGGTCCAGGCCATCAGCTCGCGCTCGACGCCGATCAGGTGGCCGAGCACGTTCCAGGCGTGCAGGTAGGCTTCCTCGTCCTCGCGCGGCAGCCCCAGGCCCAGGCGGCGCAGGCCGCGCAGGAAGGCGTAGTGGAAGGTCAGCAGGGTATAGGCCAGTTCTTCCTGGTTGCAGGGCAGGCCGTCGCGCTTGCCGTCCCAGCCGTGCGCATACAGCGTGTGGTGCATGCCCGGGCCCGCCGGGGCGATGGCCGCCACCGGCGCGCCCGCGGGCAGGCTGTCCGGTGCGCCGCGCAGGATCAGGTGGCGGATGGTGGCATGGATCAGGCGTACCTTGAGCGCCTGGGCGACGCCGCCGCCGGCGGCGTCGGTCATCCCGCCGCGCATCATCACGGGGAAGATCATCGCCGCCGTCGAGCGCACCCGGTAGTCGGTGTGCAGCTCGAGCTGGCCGGCGGCCTGCAGCACGGCCGACAGGTCGGGCAGGATATAGCATTCGGGCAGACTGGTGCAGAACAGCAGGGTGCAGGACAGCATGCTCATGTCCATGAACAGCTTTTCAGCGCGTGCGATGCAGTCCTTGTCGGCCCAGTCGGGCAGCTGCATGCCGCGCTGGACGTAGTCCTCGAGCGCCGCGGCGATGTCGGGATCGGTGCCGGGCAGGGCGCGCCAGCCGGCCAGGTTCCCATTGGTGTCCCAGCGGGCCAGTTCGGCGTTGATGACGGCGATGCGCGGGAACAGGCGCGCCGGGTCGGAGGCGCTGTCGCCCAGCATCCGCGCGACGGCGCCGTCGGCCAGCGGGTCGGCCCGCAGCGCGGGATTGACGAGGGCCGGATTGGCGGGATGCAGGAGTTGCGGTGCATCCGGTTTCATGCGGCCTCCGCGCGCAGGGGGAGGGCGCCGTGCCAGCGCTGCAGGCCGAGCATGGCGCAGAACAGCGGGATGCCCATCACGAAGGTGGCGATGGTGCGGGTCTCGACCGGGAAGCCCTGGGTGATCTGGAACACCATCAGGCCGCCATAGATCCAGAGCGGCACCTGGACGTCGCGCAGCAGCAGCGAGGACGAGGCGCGCGGCGCCCACTTGCGCAGCGAGAGGCGGAACAGGAACACGATGACGAAGGCGATGAACATCCAGCCGACGAAGCCCTGCAGGGTCTCGCCGAACCACCAGCCGTCCTTCTTCTCCATTTCCCAGGCCTTGAGCTTGTAGACCATGTAGGGATCGACGCCCAGGTCATAGGCGGTGATCACCAGCGCCGACAGGAAGGACATGGTGAGGGTCTGCCCGACCGGGGTGACGCCGTCGGACGGGGTTTGCCAGGCGATCAGGTTGGCGATCACGTAGCCGCAATAGGCCAGCGCGAACCACATCAGGGGGATCACGATCGGCACGTCGCCGATGCGCGGGCCGAGGACGTCGGTGTAGGTGTACTTGCCGAAAAACCAGCCGTGCGAGGAACCCATCTGCTCGGCGAACCAGCCGATCGGCAGGGCGATCAGCGCAAAGCGCAGGGCGGCCTTCAGGCCCAGCAGGTGGCTGGCGCTGGCGAAGCAGACGCCGAACATGAGGAAGGAGCTCAGGACCAGCAGCTGGGTCTGGCCAGTCCAGCCGCGCAGCAGCAGGACGGTCAGGAAGGAGCCCAGCAGGGCCAGGGTAAACCAGGACAGGCGGTGCGGCGTGGACGTCATTTATTGTGATCCTCTTGATGGGCGTGCGCGTCGGCGCGGGTTGACGGTGAAGGAATGCCTCTTTGTTCAGAAACGGTAGTCGAGACGCAGGTCGACCGTGCGCGGACTGCTCGGGACGGTCATTCCGAAGCTGTCGATCGCGGTCGGCAGTACCTTGTTCTCGAGGTTGCGCGCGCGCAGCAGCAGGCTCCAGCGCGCGCCGTTCGGCTGGAAGCCGAGGGTGGCGTCGGTGGCGGTGCGCGCAGGGATGCGGTACTCGAGCAGCTGGCTCGGCACGCCGATCACGTAGGCGCCGCTGCGGCGGGCGAACACGCCGGCCGTGAGCTCGCCCATGGACAGCGCGAAGCGCTGGTCGTAGCCGAGGGTGAACACCTGGCTGGGCGCGCGATCGAGCTTGCGGCCGTTCCAGGACACGACGCCGTTGGGCGAGTAGGACGTGTAATGGGCGTCGAGCAGGGTCAGGCCATAGGCCAGGCGTCCGGCGGCGCCCACGCGCAGCTGGCCGTCGAGCTCCAGGCCGGTGACGCTGGCTTCGCCCGCATTCCGGGTGATGAAGCGCGGCGCGCCCTGCAGCACGGCCACGCCCGACAGCTGCAGGTTGTCGTAGGCGTAGCGGAAGGCGGCGGCGTTCAGGGTTGCGCGGCCATCGAGGAAACGGCTCTTGAGGCCCGCTTCCAGCGAGCGCAGGGTCTCGGGCTGGTAGTACAGCAGGCTCGTGGGCACGGCGGCCGCGGCCGGGCAGGTGATGCCCAGCGCGGTGCTGCCGGCGGCGCAGCCGTCGTTGAAGCCGCCCGCCTTGTAGCCGGTGGCCAGGGTCAGGTAGACCACGGTGCTGGGCAGCACGTCCCATTCCGCGCCGAGGCGCCAGGTGGTCTTGCTGGTCGTGAGGTCGGCGGCGTTCAGCTGGCGCAGGTCGGTGGCCGGATTGAAGGCCGGGCCTTGCTGGAAGCTGGTCGAGCCGGCGCGCGACTTGTCGTCGTGGGTGCGGCGCGCGCCAAGGGTCAGGCGCAGGTCCTGGCGCAGGCTGTAGGCCGCCTGGCCGAAGACGGCGCGGCTGGTGGCCTGGGTCGGCGCGTTGCGGAATACGTAGTAGGGCGGCAGGCGCAGCATCTCCAGGCCGCGGAAGCTGTATCCGGTGTCCGATTCCTCGCTGAAGTAGTACAGGCCGGCCTGGGCCTGCCACGGTCCGCTGCTCTTGGTCGCCACGCGCAGCTCGTGCGAATCCTGGGTGTTGCGGCTGTCGTAGTCGTTCAGCACGCCCAACGCGAAGCTTGGTGTGACGCGGTAGTAGTAGTTCATCAGCATGCGCTGGTCGAGCTTGCGGCGCGCGCCCAGGTAGTGCGCGGTGGCCGGGCCCAGGTCCCAGCTCAGGTCGGCCGACAGGCCGCGCGCGCGCTTGTCGTGCCGTCCCTGCCGCGGCGCCAGGTTGGGCGGGCGGAAGGCGTTGGTCAGGCGCTCGTCGGTGCTGCCGGGACGCCAGCTTGGCTTGCCGCTGCCGATGCCGGTGAAGAAGTTGGCGTCGGGGACGAAGCGGTCGTTGTTGTCCTGGGCTTCGCTATGGTCGTAGCGCAGCAGCAGCGAGGCGTCGCGCCCCAGCGCCAGCCTGGCCGACAGGCGCGCGTCGCGGTCGTCGCGGTCCAGGCCCAGGCGGTGCGGCGTGCCCTGGCCGTTCTTCAGGTAGGGATCGTGGCGGCGCACCGACAGCGCCGCGCGCAGCGCCAGCGCATCGTTCACGGGGAGGTTGAGCATGCCGTCCGCCTTGCGGCTGCCGTAGGTGCCCGCTTCCAGGCCGAAAGCGCCTTCGAACCGGTTCACCGGCGCGTTCGAGATGACGTTGATGGCCCCCGCCGTCGTGTTGCGGCCGTACAGGGTACCTTGCGGGCCGCGCAGCACTTCGATGCGGTCGATGTCGAGGAAGCTCAGGGTCTGGCCCGGCGGACGGGCGATGTAGACGCCGTCGAGCATGAAGGCAGCCGAAGGATCGCCCTTGTCGGTGGCGTCGGCGTTGCTGACGCCGCGGATGGTCACGCGCAGGCCGTCGGCGGCCTGGTCGAGGTGGACATTCGGCAGGCGCGCGCCCAGTTCGGCCGGGCTGTCGGCGCCGGCCCGGACCAGCTGTTCGCCGGTCAGCACGCTCATCGCGACCGGCGTGCGCGAAGCCAGCGAGGGCATGCGCTGGGCGGTGACCACGACTTCCGGGATCTCCCCCTTGCCCGCGGCCGAAGCCTGGTTCAATTCCTGCGCATGTGCAGCCCCGACGAATAGGCCCGAGACAGCCGCCGCCAATAGCGACGGGCCCGGACGACCCCGCATTCCATTCATTTCAAACAGCTCCCTAGTTTCTTCTTTTCTCTTTTATACGTGGTCGTCCCAGGGAAGCACCGATTGATTCGTGGCGGCGGCCTCGGCCACGAAAAAATGCGCCCAGCGGCCTTGCAAATCCTCGCGATACCACGGGGTATCGCTCCGGTTTGTGCGCGGCCGGCGAGGCCTTGCCGGGCACATTTCTCGTGACCGATTCCTGCGCGCCAGCATCTATCAGTGCCTCCCTAGGCCCACGGCATCCCAGCTTTATATGTTTATTTGCAATTTATCTTGCGCTGATGGATACAGAATCCTGTCAGTCTAGCAGGTCATTACTACAGGAAATAGTATTTAGATGCATCTTGAACAAAAAAACACAGGCGTGCAACGCATCATTTTTACAATGTTCACAAATGACACACATTCGTGCGCCGCGATGCCCGGCCTTCGCCTATGTTCTGGCATCGATGAGCATCGGCACACCAACCCAGGGAGACCATCTTGACCAGACACTTGCGCGCCGCCTTCGTGCTTATCCAGCTGATGCTTGCCGCGGCGGCGCAGGCCGCAGCTTCGTTTACCAACCCCTTGCCGCTGCGCCTGGCCGACGGCAGCCTGGCCGAAAGCTGTGCCGACCCGTCGCTGCTGCGCGACCGCACCACCGACCGCGCCGTCTGGTACCTGTACTGCACCACCGATCCGGTCAGCCGCAAGGAGCGCGATGGCGACGGCTGGCGTTTCCGCCTGATGCCGATCTACCGCTCCGTCGACCTGGTGAACTGGTACCACGTGCGCGACGCCTTCGAGGAGCGCCCGCGCGGCCTGGCTGCGCCCAAGGCCGGCCTGTGGGCGCCGGAAGCCGTGTACATGAACGGCAGCTACTTCCTTTATTTCACCATCACCGATGTCGTCGACGAGCACAGCCCGGAGAAGGGCTGCGCTTCCGACAGCGCGATCGGGGTGGCGACCAGCGCCTCGCCGGCCGGCCCATGGAAGGCGGTCCCGCGCCCGGTGGTGCCGCCGCGCCGCGCCGGCGGCGGCTGCAGCTTCCACTGGACCTTCGACCCGGATGTGATCGAAGACGCACAGGGCGACCGCTGGCTGTACTACGGCAGCTACGGCGGCGGCGTGTTCGTGCAGCGCCTTTCCTCCGATGGCATGGGGCTGGTGGGGGACCCGGTGCGCATCGGCGCAAACGACCGCTACGAGGGGGCAGAAGTGGTGCGCCATGGCGGCTGGTGGTATCTGTTCGCTTCCGCGACGGATTGCTGCAACGGGCCGCTTACCGGCTATGGGCTGTACGTGGGCCGGGCCAAGGGACCGGAAGGGCCCTTCCTGGACCGCGAGGGCAACGACATGGCGGCCGCGCGCGCGGGCGGCACGCCGGTGCTGGCGCAGAATGGCAACCGCTGGATCGGAGCCGGCCACAACACCGTGTTCCAGGATCCGTCTGGCCAATGGTGGACGCTGTACCACGCGGTCGATCGCAAGCAGCCCTTCTTCAGCGCGAAGGACAAGCTCACCCGCAGGCCGGTGCTGCTCGACCGGATCGACTGGGTCGACGGCTGGCCCGTGGTCGCCGGCGGGCGTGGGCCGAGCGATGGACCGCAAGCCATGCCGGGTGTCCGCAGCGCCCCCGCAGCGGCGCCGCCGCAGCCGGTGTCCACCCAGCTGTGGCAGGACCGCTTCGATGCGCCGCGTCTCGGCCCGCGCTGGAGCTGGGTGCGCCCCGGCGCGGCGGGCAGCTGGGCCGCCGCCCAGCCGGGCCTGCGCATGGCCACCGAGGACACCGACCTGCACCTGGACACCGACACCGCGGCCGTGCTGGCCACGCCGCTGCCGGGCGGCGACCTGCGCATCGAGGCGCGCCTGCGCCTGGACGCGCCGCTCGACTGCTGCGCGCGGCCGGTGCAGGCCGGCCTGGTGGTGCTGCGCGACGACGACAACTACGTCAAGCTGGTGGAACTGGCCCGCGGCGGCCTGCGCCAGGTGGAGTTCGCGAAGGAGTTGGCGCCGGTCGAGCCCCATTACCCGCGCTACGGCAATACAGTGGCGGGCACGCCGGGCGAATGGACCTGGCTGCGCCTGGACATACGGCGCGCCGGCGGGGAAGAGCGCTACACCGCCTGGTCGAGCCAGGACGGCGATCGCTGGGTGGGCGGCGGCACCTGGACCCACCGCCTGGGCGCCGGCGCCAGGCTAGGCCTGGTGGCGATGGGCGGCGCCGGCCACGCCGTCACCTTCAGCCAGGTCTCCGTGGCCCGTCTCAAGTAAGGAGGGAGCGTGCGCGCGCACCGACCAGGTGACGCCGCACACAAGCAGGGCGATCGCGGCCAGCTCCAGCGGGCGCGGGCCGTGGCCGCGGTAGACGAAGCCGTAGGCCAGCGCGAACAGGGTCTCGAACAGGATCAGCTGGCCCGAGAGGGTTACCGGCACCCGGCGGCTGGCCACGTTCCACAGCTGGTTGCCGATCACCGAGGCGCCCAGGGCCAGCAGTGCGTTGCAGGTCCAGAACAGGGTCCAGTCGCGCGCGGCGGGCACGGAGGAGAAGGCATCGCCACCGGCCCAGGCCGCGGCGCCCAGCACCAGCGCCAGGATCCCGGTGGACAGGCCGTACAGCGCCGACCACTCGCCGCTGCCGAAATGGGGATTGCGCTTCAGGTAGCGCGCATTGTCGAGGGCGTACCAGCTCCAGCACAGCAGGGCGCCGGTGGCGCAGGCGATGCCGATCGCGGTGCGGGCCGGATCGCTGCTTGCCGGGTGGGCGAAGGCGTCGACGTTGATGCAGGCAATGCCGGCCGCGACCGGCAGCAGCGGCAGCGCCAGGCGCCGCAGCGGCAGCGCGCCATGGTCGTGGCGGCCGAGCAGGGTGACGACCACCGGCAGCATGCCGACGATCAGCGAGGTGGGGCCGACGCCGGCGTACTGCACGCCGACCGAGAGCAGCATGTAGTAGACCAGGTTGCCGGCCAGGGCGTGGCGGACCAGGGCGGCGCAGTCGGCGCGCGTCAGGCGCCCGCGCAGGCTGCGCAGGCGCGGCAGCAGCAGGGCGAAGGCCATGGCGCCGTAGGCCAGGTAGCGGCCGACGGCCAGTTCGAGGGGACTGAACGACGCCAGCAGTTCGGGGACGATGAAGACCAGTCCCCAGAGTGCGCCGGCCAGGAGGCCGCAGAGTACGCCGATGCCCATTTTGACTACCTGCAAAAGGGCTGATTTTAACAGTCCGGCATATCGCGCGTCGGTTGGACTTGGAGCGCCTAACAAAACTTCCAGGGCAAGGCGCGGCGTCGAAGACAGTACAACTGTACGGCGAGACGACGCAACGCAGCCATGGAGGCTTTGTTAGGCGCTCTTAGGTTCCGGCCGAGGGGGACGCCTAGTCCCGGGACGACGGTTTCACCGTTTCGTGTCGACACACACACCGGTGGCCCGCGCCCCCAGGCACGTCATCCCGGCGAAGGCCGGGATCCAAGTTCGTTGCACACCGCAGACCCAAAACCCTCCCCACCAAAGAATTATTTGCTAGTATTAATTCATAAAACTCAACAAACATTGCAGGAGACAAGCTTGGCGCCCAAAGCGATGCGCCTGGCTGGCGCCGTGCTGGCGGCCGCCTTGGCGGGCCTCAGCTTGCCGGCGCCGGCCCAGGTCGAAGTCAGGATGTGGACCCTGCTGTCCGGCGGCGACGGTGCGCGCATGCGCGCCCTGGTCGAGCGCTTCAACGCCAGCCAGCGCGAGGTGAGGGTGGTCAGCACCACGCTGAAGTGGGGCGAGCCCTTCTACACCAAGCTGATCACCTCCTCGGTGGTCGGCGCCGGACCCGACCTCGCCACCGTGCACTTGTCGCGCATCGTGAACCTGGCCGGCGGCGGCGTCCTGCGCCCCGTCGCGCCCTTCGAGCTGAGCGGTGCGGACCTGAGCGACACCGACTTCTACCCGCGCCAGTGGCAAAAGTCGCTCTACCAGGGCAAGATCTACGCGGTGCCGATCGACCTGCATCCGCTGGTCCTCTACTACAACAAGACCCTGGCCGGGCGCGCCGGCCTGCTCGATGGCGAGGGCAGGCTCAAGCCCATCGAGGGTATCGACGGCCTGACGAAGGCCTTCCGCGCCGTGCGCCAGGCCACCGGCCGGCCGGGCATGACGATGGAAAGCAGCCAGAGCTCCTACGCCGTGTGGCGGCTGTGGGTCTCGATGCTGGCCCAGCAGGGCGTGCCCTTGATCAAGGACGGCAAGTTCGCCTACGGCGCTGCCGGCGAGGCCTCGCTGGCGCGCATTGCCGGCTGGTTCCAGCAGGGCTACGCCCAGTCCGGCCTCGACTATGCCGCCTCGACCAGCCAGTTCATGGGCGGGAATGCCGGCTTCATGATCAACGGCGTGTGGGAAGTGCCCGAGGTGGTGCGCGCGACCAGGCAAGGGACGCTGGGTTTCGACTATGGCATCGCGCCCCTGCCCCGGATGTACGGCAACGCCAGCGTGTGGGCCGATTCGCATGCCTTCGCCATTCCCGCCAACGAAGGCAACCCGATGCCGCCCGCGAAGGTCAAGGCGGTCCTGCGCTTCATCGCTTTCGTCAGCAAGAACTCGTTCGGCTGGGCGGAGGGCGGCCACGTGGTGGCCTACAGGCCGGTGGCCGAATCGGAACAGGCGCGCAGCCTGATGCCCAACGCCCTGTATGCCGGGGTGGCCGACCACGTGGTCTACGATCCCGACGCCTGGTACATGGGCGCGGCCGGCCCGCTGCAGGCGATGGCGTCCAAGTTCCTGCCGGCCGCGCTGTCCTCGCAGCTCACGCCGAAGGAAGCGCTGGGCATGTTCGAGACCGAGGCCGCGCGCCTGCTGCGCAAGCGTCCGCCGCGCTACTAGGAGCCACGATGCGCTTCCTGCTCAATCCCGCGTCCCGGCGCGACAGCTTGCCCGCGCTGCTGCTGCTGGCGCCCTTTGCCGTGGTCTTTCTGCTGTTCTTTTTCCTGCCGGCCCTGGAGACGTTCTGGCTGAGCCTCACGGAAAGCAGCCTGACCCGCACCAACGCCTTCGTCGGCCTGGGCAACTACGCCACCCTGGTGCAGGACCCGTCCTTCTGGGCCGCGCTGCGTCACACGTTCTACTTTGCCCTGCTGACGGTGGTGCCGCTCACGGCCCTCGGTCTGGTGATGGCCCTGCTGGTCGACCGCTTCGTGCGCACCCCGAATCGAGCTATAGGTTCATGGCTGCAGGGCGCCTTCTTCCTGCCCTATGTACTGCCGATTTCCGTCATGACCCTGATCGCCGACTGGATGCTGCAGCCCTCGTCGGGCGTGGTGAATCATGTGCTGGGCATGCAGCGCGCCTGGCTGGCCGACCTCACCTGGGCCATGCCGATGGTGGCCATCGCCACCATCTGGTGGACGGTGGGCTTCAACATGCTGATGTTCCTGGCCGGCCTGCGCAACATCCCGGCCGACCTGTACGAGGCGGCTGCCCTGGACGGGGCGCGCGGTTTCACCCTGTTCCGCACCATCACCTGGCCGGCACTGCGGCCCGTGGCCGGGATGGCGATGGTGCTGCAGCTGATCGCCTCGATGAAGATCTTCGGCCAGACCTACATCCTGACCACCGGCGGCCCTTTCAACACCACCCGCGTCACCTTGCACTACATGTTCGAGACCGCCTTCACCCAGAGCGACGCAGGCTATGCGGCCGCCATCGCCATGGCCTTCGTGCTGATCGTGGTCGTGCTTTCGCTGGCCCAGGCGGCCTTCGTACGCTGGCTGGACGGGAGGAGGGCATGAGGGCGCGCTCAGGCTTGGGCTGGACCCTGGGCGGCGCGCTGGCCGCGCTGCTGCTGGCCGCCATGTGGGCGGCGCCGCTCCTGTGGGCCGTCAGCACCGCGCTGCGGCCGGAGCATGAGACCGTATCCGCCGTGTTCCGCTGGCTGCCCCAGGACTGGACCCTCGACGCCTTCCGCAAGGTGCTCGCAGCCGGCAACGTCGGGCGCTGGCTGTTCAACAGCGCGCTGGTGGCGCTGCTGGTCACCGTGATCACGATGGCGCTGTCGCTCATGGCGGCCTACGCCTTCTCGCAGCTGCGCTTCCGCGGGCGCGGGCTGCTGTTCGGCGCCGCCATGCTGGCCTTCCTGGTGCCTTTCGAGGCCCTGCTGGTGCCGCTGTTCCGCATGATGAACCAGCTCGGCCTGATCAACAGCTATGCCGGCATCGTCCTGCCCCAGGTGGTGGCGCCCGTGGTGATCTACGTCTTCAAGGGCTTCTTCGACGCGATTCCGGCCGACTTCCGCGAGGCGGCCGTGATGGACGGCGCGGGACCGCTGCGCATCCTGTGGAGCGTCTACCTGCCGCTCTCCGGCAACATCGTGTGGGCGATGGCGATCGTCACCTTCATCGGCGCCTGGAACAACTTCCTCTGGCCCTTCATTATCGTCACCTCGAACGACATGATGACGATACCGCTGGGCCTGACCCAGACCTACGACGCCTTCGGTGTGCGCTACGCCCAGCTGATGGCGGCCGCGCTGCTCGGGGCGCTCCCGGTGGCGCTGGCCTATGTGCTGTTCCAGCGCCGCGTCACCCACGGCTTCCTGGCCGCCACCGGCCTGAAAGGATAAGACCCATGGCGAATGTGCGCCTGTTCGGCATCACCAAGCAGTTCGAGGACAACAGCGTCATCAAGGGCGTCGACCTGGACATCGCGGACGGCGAATTCGTGGTGCTGGTCGGCCCTTCCGGCTGCGGCAAGTCGACGCTGCTGCGCATCATCGCCGGCCTGGAAGAGGTCAGCTCGGGCACGGTGGAAATCGGCGACAGTGTGTGCAACGACGTCGCGCCCTCGCAGCGCGGGATCGCCATGGTGTTCCAGAGCTACGCCCTGTATCCGCACATGACGGTGGCCGAAAATATGGGTTTCGCCCTCAAACTGGCGAAACTGCCGCGCGAGGAGATCGCCGAACGCGTCGCCCGCGCCGCCGAGATCCTGCAGATCACGCACCTGCTGGCGCGCCGGCCCAAGGCCTTGTCGGGCGGCCAGCGCCAGCGCGTCGCGATCGGACGCGCCATCGTGCGCAAACCCCAGGTCTTCCTGTTCGACGAACCGCTGTCCAATCTCGATGCCGCCCTGCGCGGCCAGACCCGGATCGAGCTGGCCCGGCTGCACCGGGACCTGGGCGCCACCATGATCTACGTGACCCACGACCAGGTCGAGGCCATGACCCTGGGCCAGAAGATCGTGGTCCTCAACGGCGGCCGCATCGAGCAGGCGGGCACGCCGCTGGACCTGTACGAGCATCCCGCCAACCGCTTCGTGGCGGGTTTCCTCGGTTCGCCGCGCATGAACTTCCTGCCCGGGATGCTGGCCGGCGAGGAGGGACGCGAAGTCCTGGTGCGCCTGCCCAACGGCGCCGCGGCGCGCGTTGCGGCCGAGGTGGGGCGGGCGCCGCCGGGCGCCAGGGTGGCGCTGGGCGTGCGGCCCGAGCACCTGCGGGTGGCGCGCGCCGACGAACTGCATGGCGCGGTGGGCGCAGCTGGAGCGATCCCGGCCGACGTCGCCCTGGTCGAATACCTGGGCGACGCGACCATCGTCTATGCCCAGGTGGCCGGGGTGGACGAGATGGTGGCCATCAAATGCCGCGCCGACGAAGCCTGTCCGCAGCGCGGCGAGCGGGTGGCGCTGGCCTTCGATGCCGCGCGCGGCCACCTGTTCGACGAGGAGGGCGTCGCCTTCGCGCGCCCGCCGGCGGAATGAACGGACGCGGAAGCGGAAGCGGGAGCGGAAGCGGCCGCCCGCGGCGGCCGACCATGACCGACATCGCCAAGCTGGCCGGCGTGTCGCAGTCCACGGTGTCGCTGGTCATCAACCAGATGAGCGGGGCCAAGGTGAGCAGGGCGACGCGTGATGCGGTGCTGCGCATCGCGCGCGAGATCGGCTATCCGCTCGAACGCCACGCGCTGCCCGCCACGCCGCGCGAGCGCAATCTGATCGTCTACCTGAGCGACGAACTGGCGACCAGCCCGCATGCGATGCAGACCATCGAGGGCGCGCGCGACGGCGCCTGGGAGCAGGGCTGCCTGCTGGCGGTGTTCGCCACCTGCGGCGACCCGGCCCACGAAGGCGCGGTGCTGGCGCGCATGCTGGCCGATCCCGGCCTGCTGGGCGTGGTCTACGCCACCATCTTCACCCGCGCCGTCACCTTGCCCGCCCAGCTGGACGGGGTGCCGGCGGTGCTGCTGAACTGCCATACGCGCGACCGCCAGTATTCCTCGGTGGTGCCGAGCGAGGTGCTGGGCGGCTTCGCCGCCACCCTGCACCTGGCGCAGGCGGGCCACCGGCGCATCGGCCTGGTCAACGGCGAAGGCTGGATCGAGGCGGCCGCCGAGCGCCTGAAGGGCTACCGCCAGGCCCTCTCGACCTGCGACATTCCCTTCGACCCGCTGCTGGTGCGCGAAGGCGACTGGCAGGTCGGCAGCGGCTACCGCCACGCGCTCGACCTGCTGTCGCTGGCCGATCCGCCCACGGCCCTGTTCTGCGCCAACGACCTGATGGCGGTCGGCGCCCTCGAAGCGGCCCGCAAGCTGGGCCGCGAGGTGCCGGAACAGGTGTCGATCGTCGGCTACGACGACCAGGACCTGGCGCGCTACACCACCCCGCCGCTGACCACAGTGTTGTTACCAAACTACGAAATGGGGCGCTGGGCGGTCCAGGCGCTGGTCGACCAGACCCGTGCCTCGGTGGTCCGCCGCACCAGCATCAAGATGGATTGCCCTCTGGTGGAGCGCGAATCGGTGGCAAAAATCGCCTGATTCCGGCCCAGTTTTTCGTGTTCTCGGGTGCGCCGTTGCAAAAAAATTTCGGTTAGGTTTTTGTCTAGTTGGTCATATTTATGACTAATAAAAATATTCATATCGGTAACCGGCTCCTTCCCCGGCGCCGGCACGGACCGCAGAGAAACCAGGAGACACGATGACGACCCTGAAACTCCGGCCGGTGTGCGCGGCCATCACCCTGCTCGCCGCCCACGGCGCTTTCGCACAGTCCCAAACCACGGAACCGGCCGGCGCAGCGCCTGCGCCCGGCGCCGCGGCCCCGATCCAGACCGTGCAGGTCACGGGCCTGCGCGCCGGCATCCGCTCGGCAGAGGAGATCAAGCGCGATGCTGAGCAGGTGGTGGATTCGATCAACGCCGACGACATCGGCAAGTTCCCCGACCGGGCCGCCGGCGACGCCCTGCAGCGCATCGCCGGCGTGCAGGTGGGCCGCGACCGCGGCGAGACCAGCAGCGTGATCATCCGCGGCCTGCCGGACGTCGCCACCACCATCGACGGCAACGAGATCTTCACCGGAACCGGGCGCCGCCTGTCGTACCAGGACTTGCCGGTGCAGTCGATCGGCGGCCTGGACGTGTACAAGTCGGCCACCGCCAACCAGTTCGAGGGCGGCATCGCCGGCGCCGTCAACGTGCGCCTGCGTTCGCCCTTCGACGCGTTGAAGCCGAACCAGGGACAAATGCTGAGCGGCTATGTGGAAGCGCGGCGCCAGGAAGTGGAAGGCTCCGAAGGCCACAAGACCAAGACCAACCCGGGCGTGGGCGTCCTGGCCAGCAACCGCTGGAAGACCGGCGTGGGCGAGATGGGCTTCCTGGTCGACGTCGCCTGGAACAAGGAGCGCTGGGGCTATCCGGTGCAATGGGTCGACCGGCCCGACCGCATCTTCTCGGTCAGCCCGGACGGCACCGCCACCCGTCTCAACGACGACCAGCCGATCGCGCCGCTGCGCCCGGGCGACCGCCTGGGCGAGCTGCCCAACATCGGCGGCATCTACAACGCGGGCGACCGCGAGCGCGGCAGCATCCACGGCGCCTTCCAGTGGAAGATCAGCCCCGCGCTCGAGTTCTCGACCCAGTACCTGGGCACCAGCTACCGCGGCCGCAGCGAAGTCGACTACATCCTGAACATCGCCACCTGGACCCCGCGCCTGAGCAATGTGGTGCTGGCGCCCGAGGGCGACTACTGCGCCACCCCGAACGGCATGATCTGCCCGATCCAGTCGGCCTTCGCCGCGGCCGCGCAGTTCGGCGGGCCCTACGACTGGGATCCCTATACCGCCACCAGCACCTGGGGCGTCAAGGAACGCACCGACACCCACTACCTGAACTTCGGCCTGCGCTACCGCGAGGGCGCGCTCTCGGTCGATTCAGGGCTGGCCTTCACGCGCTCGGACTTCATCAACGACACCGTGATCGTCGACCAGCAGATCCCGGGCGCCAGCTCCAATGTCTACACCTATGGACGGGACGGCCACGGCGGCTACAACGCCATTACCACGCCCACCAGCGGCAATCCGCTGCGCGACCCCAACCAGTTCGTGCTGCGCGGGATGGTGCAGAACTGGGGCGAGTCGCAGGGCGAGCAGGCCCAGTTCCGCAGCGACGCCGTGTGGCGCCTGGATGGCGGCTTCATCAACGCCCTGACGGGCGGCATCCGCCTGTCCACGCGCGAGGTTTCCTTCCACGGCGCCGAAGGGCACAGCGACGTCGCCGGCCCGGTGCGGCCCTCGCCGGTGGCCGCCTTCGGTCCTTCCTTCCAGAAGCTGGTGCCGGGCCTGGACCGCCTGGGCGGCCCCTGGTATACGCCGTCGCGCGACTTCCTGATCGACCAGGCCGACGTGGTGCGCGCCTTCTACGGCGCCGGCGCCGGCCGCGTGCCGGACGACCCGATGCGCCTGTTCGAGCAGCGCGAGCGCAGCGCCACCCTGCACCTGGGCGCGCGCTTCAAGACCGAACTGGCGGGCGTGGGGGTGTCGGGCAACCTGGGCGTGCGCGCGGTCAAGGTCAAGCGCAAGCTGGAAGGGAATATCCGCATCGGCGACACCATCAGCCCGGTCGACCTGTCGACTTCCGAGACCAACGTGCTGCCGAACCTGTCGCTGCTGGCCAACTGGACCGACAAGCTGCAGTCGCACTTCAGCGTCGGCAAGACCATCACGCGGCCCGAATTCGCCTCGCTCAATCCCGCCTTGTCCCTGATCCCGCCGACCGTCAACGCGCCCGGCACCGGCTCGGGCGGCAACCCGAACCTCGACCCGACCGAGTCGATCAACAGCGACGCCACCCTCGAGTACTACTTCGAGAACAATGGCTTCGCCCAGATCGCGCTGTTCCACCGCGACATCGACGGCTACCTGCAGAACTTCGAGCAGTCCGAAGTCATCAACGGCCAGACCTACCGCATCACCCGGCCCCAGAACTCGGGCAAGGGCAAGCTGAAAGGCGCGGAGTTCGGCATCCAGAAGTTCTTCGACTTCCTGCCGGGCGCCTGGAGCGGCCTGGGCGCCCAGTTCAACTTCACCTGGATCGACGGCGAGAACCAGACCCGCACCGCGCTGAACGGCGGCGACTTCACGACCACACCGCTGGTCGGCGTGGCCCGCCAGAGCTACAACTTCGCACTGCTCTACGAGCGCGCGGGCTGGACCGGGCGCCTGGCGGCCACGCGGCGCGGCAAGTACGTGGAGCAGATCGCCGAGCCGCGCTTCGGACAGGACCGCACCGTCAAGGCCTCGACCTATGTCGACCTGAGCGTGGGCTATGAGCTGAACAAGAACCTGAGCCTGCACTTCGACGCGATCAACCTGACCAAGGAGCGCTACGAGAGCTACCTGGGCGACCCGGTCCGGCCGCGCGACATCCGCTACTCGCCGACCACCTACGGGCTGAGCCTGCGCTACCGCATGTAGGAGGAGCCCATGGCGACCACGTACACGAATCCGGTCTATCCGGAGATCATGGCCGACCCCTTCGTGCTCCGCCACGAGGGGCGCTACTACGCCTACGGCACCGCGCCCGGCAGCGCCGCGGGCGGGCGCTTTCCGATCCTCGGTTCAAGCGATCTGGTGCACTGGGAACATCTGGGCTATGCCATCGACCAGCCGGGCGAGGACCACTTCTGGGCGCCGGAGGTGGCCTTTGCGGAAGGAAAGTTCTATCTCTATTACTCATCGGGCGACGAGGAAGGCCGGCACCACAAGCTGCGGGTGGCGGTCGCGGACGACCCGGCCGGGCCCTTTGTCGACGCCGGCGTGCTGCTGGTGCCCGGCCAGCCGTTCTCGATCGACGCCCATCCGTTCCGCGACCACGACGGCCAGTGGTACCTGTACTACTGCGTCGACTTCCTGGAAGTGGAGGACGACCACCGGGTCGGTACCGGCATCGTGGTCGACCGCATGCCCGAGATGACGCGGCTGGAAGGCAAGCCGGTGCTGGTGGCGCGTCCGCATGCCGACTGGCACCTGTTCAAGCGCGGCCGCGCGATGTACGACGCGGTCTATGACTGGCACACGGTGGAGGGGGCAAGCGTGCTGCGCCACGGCGGCCGCTACTACTGCTTCTACAGCGGCGGCGCCTGGGAGCGCGAGAACTATGGCGTCAGCTATATGGTGGCCGACCATCCTCTCGGCCCCTGGGAGCGGGCGCCCGAGGGCACCGGGCCCCTGATGGGTTCACGCGCGGGACATGTGATCGGGCCGGGACACAACTCGTTCACGGTGTCGCCGGATGGGAGCCAGACCTGGATCGTGTATCACGCCTGGGATGTGGCCATGACGGGGCGGAGGATGTGCATCGATCCGCTGGTGTGGGAAGGGGATAAGCCTACGACGCCGGGGCCGACCTGGACGCCGCAGACCGGGCCCGCATAAGCTTTGCCGGCTTCCTCTGCACGTCGTACGCGCCACTGGCGCCTACGACTTCCGGCGGGAATCCAAGTTCGTAGAACAGCCGTGACGCATGCGAACTTGGGCCCCGGCTTCGCCGGGGTGACGGTCTTGCGTGCGGTGGCTGGAGGCGAGGCGCCGGAACGCTAGCCGGCCAGCCGCGGCGCGCTCGGTGCCAGCAGATCCCGCACCGCCTCCAGCGGCGCCGGCCGCGCCAGGTAATAGCCTTGCGCCTCGTCGCACGAGGCCGCGCACAGGAAGTCCAGCACCTCGGCCGTTTCGACCCCCTCGGCCACCACCGCCATGTTGAGCGCGTGCGCCATGCCGACGAAGGCCTTGACGAAGTCGAAGGCGGTGATCGTGTCGTCCTGCTGCATCACGAAGGAACGGTCCAGCTTGAGCACGTCGATCGGGAACCGGCGCAGGTAGGCCAGGCTGGAATAGCCGGTGCCGAAGTCGTCCACCGCCAGCACCAGGCCCAGTTTCTTCAGCTCGCGCAGCATCGAGGCGGTGTGCTCGATATCCTCGATCAGGGCGCTTTCGGTCAGCTCCAGCTCCAGGCAGGACGGCGGCAAGCCCGTGCGCGCCAGCACGTCGCGCACCTCGGCGCCGAAGCCGGGCTGGGCCAGCTGGCGCGCCGACACGTTGACCGAGACCCGGATCGGGCGGCCGTACTCGTCGATCAGGCGCCTGGTCTGGGCGCAGGCCTCCTGCAGCACCCAGTGGCCGATGGCCGCGATCATCCCGGTTTCCTCGGCGATGCCGATGAACTGCTGGGGCGGCACGCGCCCGCGCTCAGGGTGGTTCCAGCGGATGAGGGCTTCCATGCCGACCGGCTCCATGCTCCGCAGGTCGACGCGCGGCTGGTAGTGCAGCTCGAATTCACGCCGCGCCAGCGCGGGACGCAGCGAGACCTCGAGCGCCATGCGCACCTGGGTTTCCACGGTCATCTCCGGCTCGAAGAAGCGGTAGCGGTTGCGCCCCGACGCCTTGGCGCGGTACATCGCGGTGTCGGCCGACTGGAACAGGGTCTCGCGGGTGCGCGCGTCGCGCGGATACATGCTGATGCCGATCGACGCGCCGACGATCACCTCGTGGCCGCCGACGATCACCGGCATCGTCATCGCCTCGAGCAGCTTGTCGGCGATGCGCGCCGCGCCCGCGGTTCCGCTGGCGCAGGACGCGGCCACCACGAATTCGTCGCCACCCAGGCGCGCGACCAGGTCGCCGGCGCGGGTGGCGCCGCTCAGGCGGCGCGCCACTTCGCACAGCAGCACGTCGCCCATCTCGTGGCCGAAGGAGTCGTTGACTTCCTTGAAGCGGTCGAGGTCGAGGAAGAGCACCGCCACCGATTCCGCCGGCGGGCAGCGGTCCAGCATGTCCTGGATGCGCTCGCCGAGCAGGGCGCGGTTCGGCAGGCCGGTCAGGGTGTCGTGGGTGGCCAGCTCGCGCAGGCGGCTCTCGGCCAGCTTGCTTCCGGTGATGTCGGCCATCAGGCCGGTCAGGCTGGTCAGGCGCCCGTCCGGGCCGCGCTCGGCATTCCCATTGAACAGCACGTGCAGGTGATGGCCGTCGCGGTGGCGGATCACCGCCTCCAGTCCCTGCAGGGTGGCGATGCCGGCTGCGTTCTGGCTGAGAGCCTGCCACGGGAAGGCAAGGAACAACTCGTTCAGCGGCTGGCCGATCAGCGCCTCGCGCGCATGGCCGGTGAGGGCGCATAGGGCGGGATTGACGTCGGTGAGTACACCGTCGGCGTCCGCCACCACGTAGCCGGCTGGCGTCATCTCGATCACTTCGCGGAAGCGCCGCTCGCTGTCGCGCAACTGGTGTTCCGCCTGTTCGCGGTCGCTCAGGTCGCGGATAATGGCCAGGAAGAGCTCCTCGCCGGCGTCCTCGATGCGCGAGATGTGGACTTCGGCGGGGAAACTCGAGCCGTCCTTGCGCAGCTTGCGTGTGCGCAGCAAATGCGGGCGACCAGCGCGAAGCGCCTGGCCGATGGCAGACAGCGTGGCGCCGTCGAGCCTGAAGTCGTTGACCTTGCTGCCGATGAATTCTTCCTCGGTGTAGCCGTAGCAGGCGCAGGCCTGGCCGTTCACTGCGACGATCGTCAGGTCACGGTCGATGATCATGATGCTGTCGCCGGCCTGCTGGAACAGGCTGCGGAAGCGCTGTTCGCTGGCGCGCACTGCGGCTTCGGCCTGGCGCTTCTCGGTGATCTCGTGGAAGTAGACCGACAGGCCGTCCTCGTTAGGGTAGACGCGGACCTCTAGCCAGACCGCGTGCGGTTCCCAGAATACCTCGAAGTTGCGGGGCTGCCGGCTCGCCATCGCTTCCATGTAATGCACCAGCGTCTCGGAGTGTTCGAGCTCCGGCGCGACCTCGAGGAGCTGGCGTCCGATCGCCTGGCCCAGCTCCACGCCGACGAAGGCTCCCGCCCTTTGGTTCGCGTAGGTGATGCACCATTGCGCATCGACGGCGAAGAAGGCGTCGCCGATGCTCTCCAACATGGCGTCCAGCCTGTCCTTGGAGCGGCGCAAGGCATCGCGGTCGCGCTGCTGTTCGGTGATGTCGCGCGCGGTGGCGAACATGCACTGCAGGTCCGGGGACCACCGGGCCGAAATCGACATCAAGGCTACGGCGCCGTCCTTGCGCACGAAATGGAGCTGGACGTCATGACGTGCGGGCGATTCGACACGCAGGCTGGCGTCGATCGCGGCCGCATGCATGCGGTCGTCCGGGCGCACCAGCTCCCCGTAATGTCGCCCGATCAGCTCCTCGGGCGCGTAGCCCAGCAGATCGCGCGCGGCGGCGTTGACGCGCAGGAAGCGGCCTTCGTGATCGAGCATCGCCAGCAAGTCCAGCGAATTATCGATCAGCGCGGAATTCTCTTCGGCCAGGACGGCTGGCTGGTGCGGTGGGTGTCGGGTATCCAAGATGAACCAGGGTGCGCGGCGGGCGCTTGGGCCGTGCCCGGCCAGGGAGGGTCGGGCATCGTGCTGCCGAGTATATATCAGTGCCGCGTGGAAACTGTCTCCGGACCCTGGACGGCGATGCGTTTACGCTACATTGGGCCCACTTGTAGACAGGCTGTCTATACAGAGCGGCAAGGGATCCGCCTGCCGGCTCCGCAGGATGCCATCCTGGCAGGCCCGCGCCGTTCATGGACGGGCGACCGGGCCTTATTCGTCGCCGTCCTCGCGCGCTCGCTTCATGGCGACGAAGTCGCGTTCGAACATTGCATGCAGTTCGTCGTTGGCGCGCTTGGCCAGCGAGACATACTGCTCCCGGTCCTTGTAGTAAGGGTAGACCGCGTGCACGCTTTGCAGGTTGTGCTCGCGGAAGCGCATCGCGGCCTGGCGCGAGAGGTAGGCGCCGAAGCCCAGCTGCTCCATCACCTTGCGTCCCATCATGAGGGCCGCCTCGAAGGTCTCGCGCTCGATGACCGTCACGCCCAGGTCCATCAGCTCGTAGTAGTGGGTGATGTTCCGGGCGCGCGCCAGGATGGTGAGCTCCGGATACTCGCGGCGCACGGCCGCCGCCAGCTTGAGGCTGTCGTCGATGCCGTCGATCGCGATCACCAGGGCGCGCGCCTTGCCCACGCCCGCGGCGTGCAGCAGGTCGATCCGGGTGGCGTCGCCGTAGAACACCTTGAAGCCGAAGTCGCGCAAGGTATCGATGTGGTCGGGGTCGTGGTCCAGCATGGTCAGCGGCACCTGGTTGGCGTGCAGCAGGCGGCCGACGATCTGGCCGAAGCGGCCGAAGCCGGCGATGATCACATGGCCCTCGTTGGCCTCGATGTGGTCCGCCTTGCGTTTCTTCTTCTGGCCGTTCCAGCGCGGCTCCAGCACCCGGTCGTACAGGATCAGCAGCAGCGGCGTGGCCATCATCGACAGCGCCACCACGACCACCAGGATCGAAGCCGTCTCGGCGGAAAAGGCGCGGGCCGCGGCGGCGGCGCCGAACACCACGAAGGCGAATTCGCCGCCTTGCGCCAGCAGGAAGGCGAACAGGGTGCGCTGGCGCCCGGCCATTCCGAAGGCGCGCGCCAGCAGGTAGAGCACCAGCAGCTTGAGGACCAGGAAGGCAAGCGCCATGCCGACGATGCGCCAGGGCTGGGCGAAGAACACCCCGAAGTCGACCGACATGCCGACCGCGATGAAGAACAGGCCGAGCAACAGGCCCTTGAAAGGCTCGAGATCGGTCTCGAGCGCATGGCGGTATTCCGAATTGGCCAGCAGTACCCCGGCCAGGAAGGCGCCGAGCGCCATCGACATGCCGATCCACTGCATCAGCAGCGACACCGAGATCACCAGCAGCAGCGCGAAGGCGGTGAAGATCTCGCGCATGCGGGTACCCGCGATCACGCGCAGCACCGGGCGCACCAGGTAGTGCCCCACCGCCAGCAGGCCCAGGATGACGGCCGCCGGCTTGAGCGCGCCGGCCCAGCCGCCGTGCGGATCGGCGTCGCCCGCGCCCAGCACCGGCACCAGGGCGATCATGGGGATGGCGGCGATGTCCTGGAACAGCAGGATCGAGAAGCCGGCCTGGCCGGCGGGTGTAGGCAGCAGGTTACGTTCCTGCATCGTGGTCAGGGCGATGGCGGTGGACGACAGCGACAGCCCGAGGGCGGCGATCAAGGCCACCTGCCAGGAAATGCCGGCGGCCCAGGCGGCGCCGAACAGCACGAGCGCCACACCGCCGACCTGGGCCGCGCCCCAGCCGAAGATCGAGCGCCGCAGGGACCACAGGCGCTGCGGTTCGAGCTCCAGGCCGATCACGAACAGCAGCAGGACCACGCCGAACTCGGAAAAGTGCAGGATGGTGTCGACGTCGCTGATCAGGCCCAGGCCCCAGGGACCGATGGCGATTCCCGCCAGCAGGTAACCGAGCACCGCGCCAAGGCCGAGGGCGCGCGCGAGCGGCACGGCGATGACGGCGGCCGCCAGGAAGACCACGGCGACGGTGAGCACGTTATGCTCCATGCGCGACTCCTTCCCGCGCGAGGCGTGCGAGATGCCCGGCCAGCAGCGCGCGCAGCTGCTCCGCATGCGCGTCGACGGTCTGGGCGTCGGCGCCGTCGGCGCCGTAGAACACGTGGGGGTCGATCCAGCGCATGCCGCAGGCGCGCGCGGTCTGTTCCAGCGGCGCCAGGTACTCGGCCAGCGGGCGCCCGTGGCGTGCGCCGGGCTGGTAGTCGCCAGGCTGGCTGGCGCAGCCCACCGCGGCCCAGCATGACTTGCCGGCCAGGCGCGCCTGCGCGCCAGGCTCGGCCCACTCGGGCTTGAAGACGGTGTCGAACCATTCCTTGAGCAAGGCCGGCATCGCGTACCAGCTCAGCTGGAAGGCGAAGACCACCAGGTCGGCCTCCTTCAGCAGCGTGCGTTCGCGCCCCACGTCGATATACAGGTCCGGGTAGAGCTCGTACAAATCCTGCACCACGACATGGGACAGGCTGCGGGCGGCTTCGCCGACCCGGCGGCTGATACGGGAGCGGTGCAGGGCGGGATCGGCGAAGACCACCAGGGCGCGCGGCGATAAGGACATGCTGGCTTGGCTTTCAATCATTGTTGCCTGATTGTACATCCAGCGGCGGGCAGGCGGATGCGCGTCCCGTCCTACAGCTACTTCACCCGTGCGCCTATTGCGGTTTCGACATGGCCGTCTATGATGAAAGGCCGATAGTTTTCCTTACAGGAGGCCAGCATGGCAATGCAAAGCGGAGACAAGGACAGCAAGGGACGCAGCTACGACCAGCTCACCCGCGACGGCACCAGCAGCGCGGGCACGATGGGCACCGGCGGCACCGGCGACATCGGCCGCATGTCCGGGAATGCGCAAACAGAACAGGGCGGGCAGGGCGGCAACCAGCAGGCCGGGCGCACCGACGACCTGCTTGCCGGCGGCTCGGAGGCCGAGTGCGCGGACCGGGGCTTCCGGCGCGACAGCAAGGAAGGGCAGCTCGACGTCGGCATGGGCGGCATGGCCAAGGCCAAGCCCGGCAGCGCCAGCGGCGCCGGCGACGGCAACCGCCAATCGGGCGAACTCAACCAGCAGGGTTCAGGCGGCCAGCGTAGCACGGAGACCGACCGCGACCAGGACACCTCGGCGCGCGAACGCTAATTATCACCTTCCAGCGCCTCGCCGCGCGCGAGGCGGTACAGCAAGTGCCGCGACAGCGGGTGGTCCGGCGCCACGGCCGGATGCGCGAAGTCGCCGGCTTTGTCGCGGCGCATCCCCAGCTTCTCCATCAAGCGGCGCGAGCGCAGGTTGCGCGGCGTCGTGAAGGACACGATCTCTTCCAGTTCCAGGCGCTCGAAGCCGTGGCGCAGGCAGGCCGCGGCGGCCTCGTGGGCGTAGCCGCTGCCCCAGTATCCCGCACCCAGACGCCAGCCGATGTCGGTGCAGGGCGCGAAGGGCAGCCCGCTGCCCTGGACATCGCGATGATGCCTGAGGCCGACAAAGCCGATCAGGCTGCCGCTGTGGGCCAGGGTCGCCGCCAGGTAGCACATGCCGTTGCGTGCATACAGGGCGTTCTGGGTCTCGATGAAGGCCTCGACCTGCGCCATGTTCATCGGTCCGGCCAGGTGCTCGATCACGCGCGGATCCTGGTTGATCGCGTGGAAGGAGGCGGCGTCGCCGGGGCGCCAGGTGCGCAGGTCCAGGCGCGCGGTGTGGATCACGTACATGGCCGTTTCCTCATGGCGCCGGCTGGCGTGCGGCCGCGGCTTCGGCGATGAAGCTGGCGGTCAGCTCGGGCCGCGTCACCGGCAGCATGTGCCCGCCCTCGACCACGTCCAGGCGGGCCCACGGGGCCTTGTCCAACATGGCCTGGCCGTTGGCGCGCCAGCACAGCAGCCGGTCGTCGCGCCCGAACAGGATCGCCAGCGGCACGCGCAGCTCGCCGTAGCGGGATTCCAGCTTGGCCATGTGGGCGGGCACGGCCTCCAGGTCGGCGGCGCTGGCCAGGAAGTGCCGCGGCCGCAGGCTCAGCATGCCGCCGCCGCGGGTGGGAAAGTCGGGCCTCACCGGCTCGGGTCCGAACACCTGTTCCAGTACGCGCCGGCTGCTTGCGATCGACGCCGGCACCGCGAGCGTATGCGCGAACAGGCTGCGCAGCCACCGCGGACGGATCGCGAGCACACGGAAAACGGCTGGCACCGCGGTCGGCGCATGGGTCAGCGGCGCCACCAGGGCCAGCGCGCCCACCAGGTGCGGATGCTCGACCGCGAGCGTGAGCGCGGCGGCGCCGCCGAGCGAGTGGCCGACCACCGTGGGCCGCTCCAGCCCCAGCGACTCGACCAGGCGCGCCAGCACCCGCGCCTGGTGCGAGAGGTCGGCCGGCGCATTGGCGGCGCGCGTCGAATAGCCCGAGCCCGGGCGGTCGACGGCCACCACGCGGAAGCGCCGCGACAGCTCGGCGCAGGCGCCGAAGTTGAAGTGGCCCAGGTTGCCGCCCAGGCCGTGGAGCAGCAGCAGCGGTGGCCCGCTGCCTTCGTCCCGTACGTGGAGGCGCTGGCCGTCGATCTCGACGAAGCGGCCGGCGGGCGGCAGGAAGGCCTCGATCCGGCGCGCCGTGCGCTGCGAGAACAGGGCCAGGGCGGCGAGCGCAAGCCCGGCCGAGGCGGTGGCGAACAGGATCATCGGAGCGTGAGTTTCTTCAAAGTGGACCAGTAGTTGACGGGGCTGAGGCGCTCCAGCAGCGCGACGAACTTCGCATCGCCGCCGACCAGGACGCGCGCCTGGCGCCGTTCGATGCCGCGCACGATGGCCTCGCCGGCGACGGCCGGGTCCAGGCGCAGCAGGCGCTGGGCGGCGGCGCGGCCGCGCTCGATCTCGTGCCGTGGCGCGTCCAAGGGAGCGCGCGCGTTCCTGGCGATGCCGGTGGCGACGCCGCCCGGATGCACGACCGTGACCCCGACCTGGCCTTCGAGCTCGTGGCGCAGCGCATTCGAAAAGCCGCGCACGGCGAACTTGCTGGCGGCGTAGGCGCACTGGCCGGGTGGCGCGACGATGCCGTAGATGCTCGACAGGTTGACGATGCGCGCCTCGTCGCTTTCGCGCAGCAGCGGCAGGAAGGCTCGGGTCATGCGCACCACGGCGTTGAAATTGACGTCCATGAGCCAGTCGAAATCGTCTTCCGCCACCTGCTCGAAGCTGCCGCCCAGGGCCACGCCGGCGTTGTTGATCAACAGGTCGATACGCCCGTGCACCAGGCCCACCGCGGCCGGCAGCGCCCGCACCGAGGCGCGGTTGGCGACGTCGATCTGGTGCACGCTGCTGCGCACGCCCAGGGCGCGCGCCGCCCGGGCGGTGGCGGCGGCGGCCGCGGCGTCGATGTCGCACAGGGCCAGGTGGCAGGAGCGGCGCGCCAGCGACAGCGCGATGGCGCGGCCGATGCCGCCGCCGGCGCCGGTGACCACGGCCACCCGGTTACCGAGCTGCATGCCGGTGCGCCTCATGGCAGGCTCCCCTTGGCGCCGAAGTGCATGACGCCGTCGTCGATGCGGCCGAAGCGGATCGTCAGCAGGTCCATCACGTAGTTCTGGTAGACCTGCCAGGGCTTGCGGGCGCCTTGCTTCGGCAGCAGGTGGCTGGCGCGCTGCACGTAGCCGGACGTGAAGTTCAGGAAGGGCTGGCTGGCCACCGAGCGGTCGCGGCGCGGCACGGCGATGGCGACGCCGCGCCGGTCCATCCAGGACAGCAGGCGGCATACATAGGCCGCGGTGAGGTCGGCCTTCAGGGTCCAGGAGGCATTGGCGTAGCCGAAGCTCATGGCGCAGTTGGGAACGTCGCCCAGCATCATGCCCTTGTAGGACATGGCCTGGCTGGGCTCGAGCGGGCTGCCGTCGACCTCGATCGCGGCCCCGCCCAGCAGCTTGAGCGAGAGGCCGGTGGCCAGCACCACCAGGTCGGCCTCGAGCTCGCGGCCGGAGGCAAGCAGGATGCCTCGCTCGGTGAAGCGGGCGATGTGGTCGGTCACGATCTCGGCCCGGCCCGTGCGCAGGACCTGGAACAGGTCGCCGTCGGGGACCAGGCAGACACGCTGGTCCCAGGGCTTGTAGCTGGGCGAGAAGTGCACGGCGGCGTCGACCTGCGGTCCGGCCTGGCGCTGGGCCTGGGCTACCAGGTGGCGCTTGACCAGCGCCGGCCTGCCGCGCGCCAGGCGGTACAGGAAGATCGATTCGGCGATCAGGCGCCAGCGCGCCACGGCATAGGCCAGGCCCTGCGGCAGCCAGCGCTGCATGCGGCGAGCGAAGCGGTCCTGCGCGGGACGCGAGACCACATAGGACGGCGAGCGCTGCAGCATGGTCACGTGGGCGGCGCGGCCGGCCATCGCCGGCACCAGGGTCACGGCGGTGGCGCCGCTGCCGACCACCACCACGCGCTTGCCGCCGTAGTCGAGGTCCTCCGGCCAGAACTGCGGATGGACGATGCGGCCGCGAAAATCCGCCTCGCCCTCGAAGCGCGGGCGATAGGCCTCGTCGTAGCTGTAGTAGCCGCTGCACAGGTAGAGGAAGCGGGCGCGCAGCACGCTCTCGCCGCCGTCGGCCAGCGCGGTGGTGACGGTCCACAGGGCCTGCGCGCTCGACCAGTTGGCCTTGACCACCTTGTGCCCGAAGCGGATGTGCGGCCCGATGCCGTACTCGCGCGCCGTGTCCTCGACGTAGGCG
Source organism: Massilia sp. DD77 (assembly GCF_036961685.1). Lineage (NCBI taxonomy): Bacteria > Pseudomonadati > Pseudomonadota > Betaproteobacteria > Burkholderiales > Oxalobacteraceae > Massilia > Massilia sp. DD77. The sequence continues at coordinate 61,167 of NZ_JBAMDH010000007.1, read as the reverse complement.
CGGATCGCCGGACCGTCGGCGATGGCTTGCGGGTCGGTCCAGGGGCGGAAGGCATAGCCGAGCGTGTACATGTCGGAGTCCGAACGGATGCCGGGGTAGCGGAACAGGTCCCAGGTGCCGCCGATTGCGGAGCGCGCCTCGAGGATGGCGAAGCGCTTGTCCGGACAGCGCCGGCGCAGGGTGGCCGCGGCGCCGATGCCCGACAGGCCGGCGCCCACGATCAGCACGTCCAGCGGCTCGCCGCCGGCCTGCTCCGCGGGGGTGGTGGAGCGCATGGTGTCTCTGGTTTTTGTTTTAAGAATGACACTGTACATTGTCAGAATGCCAGTTGCAAGAATGTGTCAAAATAGCTGGATGACAGCAGAGCCTTCAACTTCTACACGGTCCTACCGAGGACAATCGCAGGAACAGCGGCGCGCCGAACGCCGCAGCCGCTTGATCGCCGCCGCCATCGACGTCTACGGCGATCGCGGCTATCACAACGCGACGGTCAAGGCGGTCTGCGACGCTGCGGGCCTCACGGAACGCTATTTCTACGAGTCCTTCGCCAACAGCGAAGCCCTGCTGATCGACTCCTTCAATGCGGTGACCTATGCGGTGCTGGGCGAAGCCCTGCGCGCCGGCGAGGCCGCGGGCCGCGGGCGCGTGGCGCGTTCGCGCGCCATGCTGCATGCCTACTTCTCGGCGCTGCAGGGCGGGCCGAAGGCGGCGCGCGTGTTCCTGGTCGAGATCCGCGGCGTGAGTCGGGCGGTCGACCTGGCCTTCGACGAGGCGCTGCAGGCGATCGGACGCGAGGTGGCGCGCATGGTCGGGACGGCCAGCGCCGTCGACGACGAGCTGCTGCAGGCCGGCGTGATCGGCGGCGTGATCAGCATCGCGCTGCGCTGGATCGGCAACGGCTACCAGCCGCCGGTCGACACCGCGGTCGAGTCGGCGCTTCGGCTCGGCACCGTGCTGGCCACCAGCCCGCGCGCGGCCTAGTGTGAATGTGTGAATTTCCTGGCGGTCGCCGCTTGCTAGACTAGCGGACTTTCCAGTTTCGAGAGCACGCATGAAATTCAACTTGTCGGCCGCGGCCGCCTCCCTGGCCCTGGCCATGCATGGCCCCGCCCTGGCCGAGACCTCCCGCACCACGACCACCGTCGGCGACGACGGATCCTACCGCTGCGACGCCAGTCCGAGCGGCGAATGCTTCTTCCTGCTGTACGGTTCCGACTGCAAGGACGGTCCGGCGCGCAACGGGGCGCCGACACTGGAGTGCACGCATTTCCTGGTGCGCGAATTCACGCTGAAGGCCGGCGAATCCAGGAAGTTCGACGACCTGCCGGCCAAGGTCGAGATGTGCATTACCTTCAACGGCAAGCTGCGCTTCCCCGACTGCAAGCGCTGACGCGCGCCGTGGTGCACCGCGCCGGCGCCGCCGGCATGCGTCGTCACATGACCGTCCGGATCGACTTTCCTGATCTGGCGCCGCCGCGGGCGAACACGTAGAGGCTGGCGTCGGTGACAGCGGCGCTGTCTATCGCGCAAAGCGGGCAGCTTGCGATGTGCGCGCCTGGTTACCTGGCCGGACGTCATGGCGCAGTTACGAATGCAACAAGCCCGGCAGAGCCGGGCTTGTTGCATCGCTGGCGTTTGCCTGCGATTAGAACTTGAAGACGACGCCCGCGCTCACGTTGGTCAGGTCGCTGGTCGGCTTCTGCACTTCGATGCGGCCCGAGATGGCCGGGGTGAAGGCGTAGCCGAGGCCCACGCCGTAGACAGCGCGCGAGGTCGAGTCGGTGCCGGTGAAGCCGCCCGACGATGCGTCGACTTCGACGCGGTTGTAGCCCAGGCGGCCGTACAGGTCGAAATTGTTGCCCAGCGGCATGGTGCCGATGACCGACAGGGCGGCCTGGTCGACCTTCACGTCGAACATGCCGACGTCGGCGTCGCCCAGACGGCGGTAGTTGAACTCGGCGGCGAAGTTCGGGTGGAACTTGTAGCCGACGAAGGCGCCGAAGCTGGTTTCGCGGTCCGACCAGCCTTCGAGCTTGGTCTTGCCGGCGTCGACGCCGGCGTACAGGGCGCCCGGCTCGACGGCGAAAGCGGACGAGGAAGCGACGATCAGGGCAGCAAGGGCTGCGATTTTCTTGAACATGATGTTATTACCTTGTTTGTATGTCTACGGAACGTCCGTAGGGCGCGCATATTACACGGTAATGTCACAAATGACAAATTTGGCACAATAGATGCATATGCCAATAATATTTGCCGCTATGTACGGCCGTGCAAAGAACGTATGGTAGCGTGCAACAAATGCAGAATGGGTTGGGCGTCGCCGGGCGCCATGGGGCGGCGAAATGTGACATGCGCAGGAAAGGAAGCGCCGCCCGGGCGGGCGGCGCGGGAGGCATCAGATGTGCAGGGCGTGGCCGAGCGCGCGCAGGGCGGCTTCCTGGACGGCTTCGCCCAGGGTCGGGTGGGCGTGGATGGTGCGGCCCACGTCTTCCAGCAGCGCGCCCATCTCCAGCGACTGCGAGAAGGCGGCCGCCAGTTCCGAGACGCCGGCGCCAACCGCCTGCCAGCCGAGGATCAGGTGGTTGTCCTTGCGCGCGACCACCCGCACGAAGCCCTCCGTGCCTTCGATGGTCATGGCGCGGCCGTTGGCGCTGAAGGGGAACATGGCGCTGACGAACTCCACGCCTTCGCGGTCGCAGTCCAGCGGCGACATGCCGGCCACCACGATCTCGGGATCGGTGTAGCAGACTGCGGGAATCGCGGCCGGCACGAACTCGCGGAACTTGCCGGCGACGATCTCGGCCACCATCTCGCCCTGGGCCATGGCGCGGTGCGCCAGCATCGGCTCACCGGCCAGGTCGCCGATGGCCCAGACGTTGCGCATCGAGGTGCGGCACTGGGCGTCGACCTTGACCGCGCGCCCGTCCATGTCCAGCATCAGGCTTTCCAGCCCCCAGCCCGTGGTGCGCGGCTTGCGGCCCACCGCCACCAGCACGCGGTCCGCCTCCAGCTGGGCCTCGACCTTGGAGGCGTCGCGCACCCGCACCAGGCCATCCTCGAAGCCGAGCACGGTGGTGCCGAGACGCAGCTCGACCCCCAGGCGTGCGAGCGACGCGGCCACCGGCTTGACCAGGTCGGCATCGTATGACGGCAGGATACGCTCCGCCGCCTCGACCACCGTCACCTGGCTGCCCAGCTTGCGGTAGGCCGTGCCCAGTTCGAGGCCGATGTAGCCGCCGCCCACGACCACCAGGCGCTGGGGGATGGAGTCCGGCGACAGGGCCTCGGTCGATGACACGACGCCGCCGCCGAAGGGCATGAAGGGCAGCTCGACCGGCTCGGAGCCGGTCGCCAGCAGCAAGTGCTCGCAGCGGATGCGCAATGGCGCGCCGTCCGAACCGTCCAGCGGCTGCACCTCGACCGTCTTGCCGTCGATGATGCGCGCCCAGCCGTTCACCAGGCGCACGCCCTGCTTCTTGAGCAGCACGCCCACGCCCCCGGTGAGGCGCTTGACGATGCCGTCCTTCCAGGCCACGGTGCGCGCCAGGTCGATGCGCGGGTTGTCGACGGTGATGCCGAGCGCGGATTCCTGGGCCGCGTAGGTATTCGCCTTGTTGAATTCCTCGGCCGCGTGGATCAGGGCCTTGGACGGAATGCAGCCGATGTTCAGGCAGGTGCCGCCCGGCTGGGCGCCTTCGACCACGATGGTCGGGACCTTGAGCTGGCCGGCGCGGATGCCCGCCACGTAGCCGCCCGGGCCGCCGCCGATGATGAGCAAAGTGGTATTGATCGTCTCCATCGGCTCACTCCACGAACAGGGTTGCCGGGCTCTCGAGGTAGCCGCGGATGGTCTGCACGAACTGGGCCGCCACCATGCCGTCGATGACGCGGTGGTCGAACGAGGACGACAGATTCATCATCTTGCGCGCCACCATGGCGCCGTTCAGCACCACGGGACGGTCGACGATGCGGTTCACGCCCACGATCGCCACCTCGGGGCGGTTGATCACCGGTGTGGTGACGATGCCGCCCAGCGGCCCCAGGCTGGTGATCGTGATGGTCGAACCGGTGAGTTCCTCGCGCGTGGCCTTGGCGTTGCGCGCCGCCTCGGCCAGGCGCAGCAGCTCGGCCGCGCTCGACCACGGATCGCGCGCCTCGGCGTGGCGCACCACGGGCACCATCAGGCCGGTGTCGGTCTGGGTGGCGATGCCGAGGTGGACCGGGTCGTACTGGGTCAGCACATTGGCCTCGTCGTCGAAGCGCGCGTTCATCTGCGGGAAGGCGCGGATCGCCAGCACCACGGCGCGCATCAGCAGCGGCAGCAGGGTCAGCTTGCCGCGCTCGGCGCCGTAGCGGGCGTTCAGCTGGCCGCGCAGCAGTTCGAGTTCGGTGACGTCGATTTCCTCGACATAGGTGAAGTGCGGAATGTGGCGCTTGGCTTCCTGCATCTTCTCGGCGATCTTGCGGCGCAGGCCGATGATCGGGGTCGCGTGTTCGCCGTGCAGCTGGGCGTAGCGGTTGTCGCCGCGTCCGGTCACGGCGCCCTGGCGGCGGCCGGCGATGTAGGCGTCGAGGTCGGCGTGGGTGATGCGGCCTGCCGGGCCGCTGCCGGCCACGAACTGCAGCTCGATGCCCATGTCCCAGGCGCGCTGGCGCACGGCGGGAGGCGCCAGCGGCTTGTCGCCTTCGGCGCGCATGGCGGGCGCCGGGGCCGGCATCTGGCGCGCGGGCGGCGCCTTGGGCGTGGGCTTTTGAGGAGGAGGAGGGGCCGGCGCGCGGGCCGGCGTTGCAGTCTCGGCCACCGCTTCCAGCTGCGGCTCGGCCACTTCCTCGGCCGGCGCTTCGGCCGCGGCCGACTTCACCGGCTCCTGGCGCGCTTTCTCTGCCGAGACATTGCCCGCGCCTTCGACTTCCAGGCGGATCAGCTCCGCGCCCACGGCCAGCGATTGCCCGACCACGCCGCCCAGGCTGGTCACCTTGCCGTGCACCGGCGAGGGAATCTCGACGGTGGCCTTGTCGGTCATGACGTCGGCCAGCACCTGGTCCTCTTTCACATCGTCGCCCGGATTGACGTGCCAGGCGACCACTTCGACTTCCGCGATGCCTTCGCCGAGGTCCGGCATCTTGATTACATGAATGCCCATCTGGCTCAACCCTCCATCGCACGTTTGAGGGCCGCGCCGACGCGGTCCGGCCCCGGGAAATACGCCCATTCCTGCGCGTGCGGATACGGGGTGTCCCACCCCGCGACGCGCCCGATAGGCGCTTCCAGGTGATAGAAGCAGTGTTCCTGCACCAGGGCGGCGAGCTCCGCGCCGAAGCCGCTGGTCCTGGTCGCCTCATGGACAATGACGCAGCGGCCGGTCTTTTGCACCGAGCGCACGATGGTGTCGAGGTCGAGCGGCCACAGGCTGCGCAGGTCGATGATCTCGGCGTCGATGCCGGTCTCGCGCGCCGCCGCCTCCGAGACCCAGACCATGGTCCCGTAGGCCAGCACCGTCACCGCGTTGCCGGGACGGACGATGGAGGCCGTGTCGAGCGGCACCGAGTAGTAGCCGGTCGGGACGTCGCCCATCGGATGGCCCGACCAGGGCACCACCGGCCGGTCGTGGTGACCGTCGAAGGGACCGTTGTAGAGGCGCTTGGGCTCGAGGAAGATCACCGGGTCGTCGTTCTCGATCGAGGCGATCAGGAGGCCCTTGGCGTCGTAGGGATTCGAGGGCATCACCGTGCGCAGGCCGCAGACGTGGGTGAAGAAGGCTTCCGGGCTCTGGCTGTGGGTCTGGCCGCCATAGATGCCGCCGCCGCAGGGCATGCGGATCACCATCGACGAGGTGAATTCGCCGGCCGAGCGGTAGCGCAGGCGCGCCGCTTCCGACACGATCTGGTCGGTGGCCGGATAAAAATAGTCGGCGAACTGGATCTCGACCACGGGGCGCAGGCCGTAGGCGGCCATGCCGACCGCCGTGCCCACGATGCCGCCTTCCGAGATCGGCGCGTCGAACACGCGCGACTTGCCGTACTTGGCCTGCAGGCCGTCGGTGACGCGGAACACGCCGCCGAAATAGCCCACGTCCTGGCCGTACACCACGACGTTGTCGTCGCGTTCCATCATGACGTCCATGGCCGAGCGCAGGGCCTGGATCATGGTCATCGGCGTCACCGCCGACTCCTTGGGTTGGTCGTCCCTTGCCATCTTCATACCCCTAGTTCCTGGCGCTGCCGGCGCAGGTGCTCCGGCATGTCCTTGTACACGTCCTCGAACATGGTCGCGGCGCTCCACGAGCGGCCATCGCCCAAGGTGCCGTACTGTTCGGCCTCTTTCTGGGCGGCGACGATCTCGGCTTCCAGCTCCGCCTGGACGGCATCGTGCTCGGCGTCCGACCACCAGCCCAGCTTGGTCAGGTACTGGCGCAGGCGGCCGATCGGGTCGCCCAGCGGGAAGCGGCTCCAGTCGTCGGCCGGACGGTAGCGGTTGGGATCGTCGGACGTGGAGTGCGGGCCGGCGCGGTAGGTGACCCATTCGATCAGGGCGGGCCCCAGGTTGCTGCGCGCCCGTTCGGCGGCCCAGCGCGACACGGCCAGCACGGCCAGGAAGTCGTTGCCGTCCACGCGCAGCGAGGCGATGCCGCTGCCGATGCCGCGGGTGGCGAAGGTGACCGACTCGCCGCCGGCGATGGCCTGGAAGGTCGAGATCGCCCACTGGTTGTTGACCACGTTGAGGATCACCGGCGCACGGTAGACGTGGGCGAAGGTGAGGGCGGTCGAGAAGTCGGATTCGGCGGTGGCGCCGTCGCCGATCCAGGCCGACGCGATCTTGGTGTCGCCCTTGATGGCCGAGGCCATGGCCCAGCCCACGGCTTGCGGGTACTGGGTGGCGAGGTTGCCGGAAATGGTGAAGAAGCCGGCGCGCCGCACCGAGTACATGACCGGCAGCTGGCGGCCCTTGATCGGGTCCTTCTCGTTGGACAGCAGCTGGCAAATCATCTCCACCAGCGGCACTTCGCGCGCCATCAGGAGGCTTTGCTGGCGGTAGGTCGGGAAGTTCATGTCGCCGTCCTGCAGCGCGAGCGCGTGGGCGGTGCCGATGGCTTCCTCGCCGAGCGAGGTCATGTAGAAGGACATCTTCTTCTGGCGCTGGGCGATGACCATGCGCGCGTCGAAGATGCGGGTCTTCATCATGGTGCGCAGGCCGAAGCGCAGCAGTTCGCGGTCGGGCGGCTCGGCCCAGGGACCGACGGCGTCGCCGTTCTCGTCGAGTACGCGGATCAGGGAGGAGGCGATATCGCTCGTGTCGAGCGGCGCCACGTCGACGGGCGGCCGCCGGACGGCGCCGGCGGGACTCACCTGGAGAAACGAAAAATCGGTCTTGCAGCCCGGGCGGCCGGTGGGCTCCGGAACGTGCAGCGACAGAGGATTGCTCTGGCTCATAAACACTTAACCCCTTGGTAAGGTGATGTGCGGAAAGAGCATGATAAAGCGGCCAGGTGCCCGCGCGGCAGGGGCGGGCAATTATTTTCATGCTGCTTCGCAGCATGGCTGGGCCGCTAGCACAGTGGGCCGAGCGTCGATTTGACGCAGCGCAAGGTAGGGTTGGCGGCTCCGGCGCCGACGCGTTCAAACGGCGGATGCCGGTCCTGTCCGGTACCCCGGGCGCCAACCCTCACCGCGTCGGCCGCTAGGCCGCCAACCCTACGGGTGCCAGGTCCCTCGCCGCCATCCGCGCGATCTCCGCAAACGCCTGCACCGCCGGCGAGGCCTGCGCCAGGCTGCGGAACACCAGCCCCACGCGCCGCTTCACCATCGGCCGCAGCGGCCGCGCGACGATGCGCGGATGGGTCTCGTGCAGCGCGTCCGGCAGGGCCAGCTCCGGCATCACGGTGATGCCGTCGCCGGTGTCCACCAGCCCGAGCACGGTGACCATCTGCGACATCCGGTAGCGCACCCGGGGCGCCAGCCCCGCCTGGGCGAACAGCGGCTCCACCAGCGCCGAGCAGCCTTGCTCGGGCATGATGAAGGGCTGGTCCACCAGCTCGTGCAGGCCGACCGAGCGCCTGGCGGCCAGCGGATGGTCGCGCTGCAGGAGGGCCACCAGCTGGTCCTCGACCAGGGGCACGGTGTCGAAGCGCTCGTCCGGCAGCACGGCGAAGCCGACGTCGACCCGGCGGTCGGCCACCCACTGGATGACGGCGGCATCCGGCCCTTCGTCGATCTGGACTTCGATGCCGGGATAGCGCGCACGGTAGGCGCGCAGGATGGCGGGCAGCAGCTTGAGCGAGGAGGTGGGGCCGAAGGAGCCGATGCGGATCAGGCCCTGGTTCAGGCCGCGCGCCACCGCCGCATCCTGGCGCATCGCCTCGGCCAGGCCGAGGATCTCGCGGGCGCGCACCAGCAGCCGGCGGCCCAGCTCGGTCACCTCGACGGCGGACTGCTGGCGTTCCACCAGCTGGACGCTGAGCTCGGTCTCCAGGGCGCGGATCGCGTGCGAGACGGCGGACTGGCTGATGCCGAGCCGCAGCGCGGCCAGGGTGAAGCCGCGCATCTCGGCCACCATCACGAATATGTCGAGTTGGGTGAAGGTCATGAGCGTTTCCTCATTTGCGCATGAGTTGGGATAAGCATTAATGTATGGCTTCCTGCAGCTCGAAAGCAAGCACATCATGAAAAACCGGCTCGTGTATGGAAAACTCGTCCTCGTCACCCTGTTCTGGGGCGGCACCTTCATCGCCGGCCGCATCGCCGCCCATGCGCTGCCGGTGATGACGGCCGCCACCCTGCGCTTCGCGGTCGCCGCCGCCTTGCTGCTGCTGGTGGCCTGGAAGATGGAAGGCGGATTGCCGAAACTGTCGATGAAGCAGGTGGGCGCCACCGCCGCGCTGGGCCTCACCGGCATCTTCCTGTACAACCTGTGCTTCTTCGGCGCGCTCGGCACCATGCCCGCCGGCCGCGCGGCGCTGTTCATCGCCCTGAATCCCGTCGTTACCGCGCTGGCGGCGGCGGCCCTGCTGCGCGAGCGACTGCACGCGGCCAAGTGGATCGGCATCGCGGTCGCTTTTTGCGGCGCCGCCATCGTGATCACCCGCGGCGACCCGGGCGCGGCCCTGCACGACATCCGCTCCTCGCTGGGCACCGGCGAACTGCTGATGCTGTGCGCCATCAGCAGCTGGGCCGCCTACACCCTGATCGGCCGCGCCGCCCTCAAGGGCTTGAGCCCGATCGCCGCCACCACCTACGCGGCGCTATGGGGCCTGCTGTTCCTGGCCGTGGGTGCCGGGAGCGACCTGGCCACCCTGGACTGGAGCGGGATCGCCTGGGAGGTCTGGGCCAGCCTGCTTTACCTGGGCGCCTTCGGCACCGTGCTCGGCTTCGTCTGGTACTACGAGGGCGTGAAGGCCATCGGCGCCTCGCGCACGGCGGTGTTCAACAACCTGGTGCCGGTGTTCGGCGTGTCGCTGGCGGCCCTGCTGCTGGGCGAGCCGGTGCTGGCCTCGATGGTGGCCGGCGGCGTGCTGGTGGCGGCCGGGGTGACCCTGACCAACCGCTGAGTTTGCACGCGGGAGACGACACGCTTCAACATCCGATTGCGGCGCGGGGCAGGCGGGGATAGTATGGAGGCTGGTGTCTGCGCCGCGCCTGGGCAGACCGGGGGGGCGCCATGAAGAGGCCGATCGTCGTGCTGTTGACCCTGCTGATCGCGTGCACGGCCATCGGCGTGCCGATCTGGTTTGCCATTTCCCAGTCGCAGCGGCATGGCATCGAGACCGCCTCGGACAAGGCGCTCGGCTATGCCACCGACGTCCTTTTTCGCGCTGACGACACGGGCCGGCAAATCCTGTCCGGACTCGGGCGCCTGCGCGCCGCGCGCGGCGAGGCGCCATGCTCGCCCGCCAGCATCGACCTGATGCGCCGGGTCGACCTGAGCTCCAGCTATATCCAGGCGGTCGGCTATGTCGCCGGCGACATCCTGGCCTGTTCCTCCATCGGCGGCACGCATGCGCTCGGCAAAGTCGATTACCTGGCCGGTCCCGGAATGCGCTTCCGCGGCGACGTCGGCTTTCCCTTCGCACCGGACCAGTCCTTCATGGTGGTCGAGATCGACCACTACGCCGCCATCATCCACAAGGACTTGCCGATCGATACGGCCAACAGCGAGCCGGACGTGTCGCTAGCCGTGTTCTCGCTGGAGAGCCCGGTGCCGGCCAGCCAGCGCGGCCATATCGATCCGCGCTGGATCACCCGGCTCGGGAACGCCAACGAGGTGGTCTTCACCGACGGCGCCTACGTGGTGGCCCTGGTGCGCTCCGCGCAATTCCGCAGCGCCGCCCTGGCTGCCGTGCCGCTGCGCTACGTGCGCGACCGTTCGCACGACGTGGCGCTGTTCCTGGTGCCGCTGGGCCTGGTCGCGGGCATCCTGCTGGCCTGGGCGGTCTTCTACCTGGCGCAGCAGCAGATGGCGCTGCCGGCGGCGGTCAAGGCCGCGTTGCGGCGCGGGGAGCTGTTCCTCGACTACCAGCCGGTGGTCGACCTGCGCACCGGCCAATGGATCGGCGTCGAAGCCCTGGTCCGGTGGCGCCGGTCCACCGGCGAACTGGTACAGCCCGAGCTGTTCATCCCGATCGCCGAGGAGCACGGCCTGATCGTCCGCCTGACCCAGGTCGTGCTCGAGCTGGTCGAGCGCGATGTCGGCGACTTCCTGGCGCACTATCCGAACTTCCATGTGGGCATCAACGTGTCGCCGGCCGATTTCCACGACCCCGGCTTCCACGACAACCTGAAGGCCGCGCTGCGGCGCATGCGCGCGGCGCCGAACAATCTCATCCTCGAGGTCACCGAACGCGGCCTGCTCGACCCGGAGGTCGCCAGGACCACCTCGGGCTCGCTGCGCACCAGCGGCTTCGCGGTGGCCATCGACGACTTCGGCACCGGCTATTCGAGCCTGTCCTACCTGGAATCGCTGGCCCTCGACTACCTGAAGATCGACCGCAGCTTCATCGAGGCCATCGGCACCGGCGCGCCGATCAGCCAGGTCGTCCAGCACATCATCGCCATGGCGCGCGACCTGAAGCTGTGCATGATCGCCGAAGGGGTCGAAAGCCAGGCCCAGGCCGACTTCCTGCGCGTGCGCGGAGTGCAGTACGCCCAGGGATGGCTGTTCGGCAAGCCCATGCCGTTTGCCGAGATCAGAGCCCATGTCGAGCGGCTGCACGCCCCCGGGCCCGTGGCCGCGGGGGCGGGCTAGCCTGCGCCGGCGGCCGGGTCCGTCACACGATTGCCGAAGCCATGCGACGGCGATAGTATGGAGTCACCTGTCCCCCTTACGGCAGGGCGGACCGGAGGTGCTTCATGAGGAAATCGGCGACCGTGGTGCTGACCCTGCTGCTGGCGATGACGGCGATCAGCATTCCGATCTGGTTCGCCATTTCGCAGTCCGAGCGGCAGGGATTCAACGCCGTGTCGGCGCAGGCGATGGCCTATGCGCGCGACGTCATGCTCCGCTCGGATGAGACCGGCGACCAGATCATGGCCGGGGTGACGCGCCTGGTCAGGGACCATGCCGCAGCGCCATGCTCGGCGGCAAGCATCGACGCGATGCGCGAGATCGACGTGGGTTCGAGCTATATCCAGGCGATCGGCCATGTGCGCAACGACAGCCTGGTTTGCTCGTCGATCGCCGGCGGCGAAACGGCGCTCCCCCTTGGGCCGGTGGATTACCGCACCACGAGGGGCGCCGCCTTCCGGCGCGACGTGCGCTTCGCGTTCGCACCGCAGCGCACGTTCGCGGTGATCGAAATGAAGCAGTTCGCCGCCATCATCCACAAGAATTTGCCGATCGACACAGCCAAAAGCGAACCCCATGTGTCGCTCGCTGTGCTCTCGCTGCAGAATCCGGTGCCTGCGAGCGAGCGCGGCTATATCGATCCGGCATGGCTGCAGCGCCTCGGCGGCGCCGGCGAGGCGGTATTCGAGGATGGCCGCTATATCGTGGCCGTGGTGCGCTCCCAGCGCTATCTCACCGCCGCGATCGCCGCCGTTCCGCTGCGCTTCCTGCGCGACCGTTCCAGCGACGTCGCGCAGCGCCTGGTGCCGATCGGACTGGCCGCCGGGGTGCTCCTGACCCTGGCGATCCTGCACCTGGCCCACACCCAGATGGCGCTTCCGGCGGCGATCCGCACCGCGCTGCGCCGCAAGGAGCTCTTCCTCGAGTACCAGCCTGTGGTCGATTTGCGCACCGGACGCTGGGTGGGCGCCGAGGCATTGCTGCGCTGGCGGCGGACCACCGGCGAGATCGTGCAGCCTGATCTATTCATTGCGATTGCCGAGGAGCATGGAATGATCGTGCGGGTCACCCGGCGGGTGCTGGAGAAAGTCTCAGAGGATACGGCAGGCTTCCTGAGGCAGCACCCCCATTTCCATATCGCGATCAATGTCGCGCCGGCGGATTTTCACGACGCGGATTTCCTCGATAGGGTGAACGCCGCCCTGCACGCCATGGGCGCGTCGCCGCACAACCTGATCCTCGAGGTCACCGAACGGGGACTCCTGGACCCGGACGTGGCAAGGAGTACCACGGGCAGCTTGCGGCGCAGCGGTTTCGCCGTCGCGATCGACGATTTCGGCACTGGCTACTCCAGCCTGTCCTATCTGGAATCGCTGGAGCTCGACTATCTCAAGATCGACCGCAGCTTCATCGAGGCGATCGGCACCGAAGCGCCCACCAGCCAGGTGGTCCAGCACATCATCGCCATCGCGCGCGACCTGGGCCTGCGCATGATCGCCGAAGGCGTCGAGACCCAGGCCCAGGCCGACTTCCTGCGCGCACGCGGAGTGCAGTACGCGCAAGGGTGGCTGTTCGGCAGGCCGATGTCCTTCGCCGAAATCGCCGAGCACATGGGACGCCAGTACCAGGAAGAGGCGCTGGCGGCCAGTGCCGGCTAGTTCGGCGTCACACGGTCGGCACCGCGCCTGCCGCGGCCGCGCGGCGCTGGCGCACCAGGTAGCCGATGCACAGCGCGCCGAGCCAGACCGGGATCAGGTAGACGGCGATGTTCAGGCCCGGGCTCATCAGCATCACCACCAGCAGCGCGGCCACGAAGGCCAGGCACAGGTAGTTCGACAGCGGATAGAAAGGGCTGCGGAACAGGGTGGTCTCGCCCAATTGTTCCTTGCGCCGGCGGAAGCGCAGGTGGCTCCACGAGATCATGGCCCAGTTGATGATCAGGGCGGCCACGGCCAGCAGCATCATCATGCCGAGCGCTTCGCCCGGGAGGAAGTAGTTCACCGCGATCGCGGCGAAGGTGGCCAGGGCCGAGACCCCGAGCGCCGCCAGCGGCACGCCGCGCGAGGAAATCTTGAGCAGGAAGCGCGGGGCGTTGCCTTGCTGGGCCAGGCCGAACAGCATGCGGCTGTTGGCGTAGACGCAGCCGTTGTAGACCGACAGCGCGGCGGTGAGCACCACGAAGTTCAGGATGTTGGCCACCAGGCCGCTGTCCAGTTCCTTGAAGATCAGGACGAAGGGACTGCCGCCGGTGACGACCTTTTGCCACGGGTAGAGCGAGAGCAGCACGGCCAGGGCGCCGATGTAGAAGATCAGGATGCGGTACAGCGCGTTGTTGGTGGCGCGCGGAATGGTGCGGCTCGGATCGTCGGCCTCGGCGGCGGTCATGCCGATGAATTCCAGGCCCCCGAAAGAAAACATGATGACCGCCATCGACATCGCCAGGCCGGCCGCGCCGTTGGGGAAGAAACCGCCGTGGCGCCACAGGTTGGACACGCCGGCCTCGGGGCCGGCCGTGCCGGTGCTCAAGAGGTAGACACCGAACACGATCATGCCGACCACGGCCACCACCTTGATCAGCGCGAACCAGAACTCCATCTCGCCGAAGGCCTTCACGTTCATCAGGTTCAGGCCGTTCACCAGGACGAAGAAGGCGATGGCCGTGACCCAGGTCGGGATCTCGGGGAACCAGTACTGCATGTAGATGCCGATGGCCGAGAGTTCGGCCAGGCTGACGAGGATGTACATGACCCAGTAGTTCCAGCCCGAGACGAAACCGGCCATGCGGCCGCAGTACTTGTCGGCGAAGTGGCTGAAGGACCCGGCCACCGGCTCGTCGACGATCATTTCGCCGAGCTGGCGGATGATCAGGAAGGCGATTGCGCCGGCGATGGCGTAGCCGAGCAGGACGGAGGGGCCGGCCATCTGGATGGTCTGGGCGATCCCGAGGAAGAGCCCGGTGCCGATGGCGCCGCCCAGGGCGATCAGCTGGATGTGGCGGTTCTTCAGCCCGCGCTTGAGTTCGTGCTTGGCGTCTTGCATGGTCGGCCTTGTGGGATTGCCATAAAGACAGGAATTCTACTGCATAGCTGGGAGCAGGTTAGAATTTGCCGACGCGTCACGTAGGGTGGACGGCTCCGCCGTCCACGCGGTGATAGTTTGCAGCTCCGGTTTCGCGCACGGGCCGGGTGACGTGGTTTGAACGCGTGGACGTTCGTGATTCGGGCCACTGGCCTGAATCACCCCGTCCACCCTACGGAAGGAGTAGCTAATGATCCAGCGCTCGTCGTCCGAGATCCGGACGCTGCTGACCGAGATGTTCCACGCCGCCATCGGCGCGGCCGCCCCGCGCCTGTGCATCGCTCCCTGGCTGCCCCCGCCTCCGAAGGGCCGCACCCTGGTCATCGGCGCCGGCAAGGCCGCCGCCAGCATGGCCCGGGCGCTGGAAGACCAGTGGAACGGCCCGCTCACCGGCATGGTCGTGACCCGCTACGGCTACGCCGTGCCGACCCGCCACATCGAGGTGGTCGAAGCCGCCCACCCGGTCCCCGACGCGGCCGGCCTGGCCGCCGCCGAACGGATGCTGGCCCTGGTCGCGGGCTTGACAGCGGACGACCTCGTCATCTGCCTGATCTCGGGCGGCGGCTCGGCCCTGTTGCCGCTGCCTGCGCCCGGCATCACCCTGGCCGAGAAGCAGGCCATCAACAAGGCGCTGCTGGCCTCCGGCGCCACGATCTCGGAAATGAACTGCGTGCGCCGCCACCTGTCGGGCATCAAGGGTGGACGCCTGGCGGCCGCCTGCCATCCGGCCCGTGTGCTGACCCTGATGATCTCGGACGTACCGGGCGACGACCCGGTCGACATCGCCTCCGGCCCGACGGTGGCCGACCCCGGCAGCTGCGCCGACGCCCTCGCCGTGGTGCGGCGCTATGGGCTGGCGCTGCCGGAAGCGGCCACCAAGCTGCTCGAGAGCGGAGAAGGCGAGAGCGTCAAGCCGGGCGACCCGCGCCTGGCGCGTGCGCAAAGCCATTTGATCGCGACGCCCCAGATGGCCCTGGAAGCGGCGGCGCGGGTGGCAGAGCAGGCGGGTGTCGCCGTGCACATCCTGGGCGACAGCCTGGAAGGCGAGGCCCGCAGCGCGGGAGCCCTGCTGGGCGGCATCGCGCGCCAGGTGGCCGAACGGGGGCAACCCTTCCAGGCGCCCTGCATCCTGCTATCGGGCGGCGAGACCACGGTGACCGTGCGGGGCCGCGGCCGGGGCGGGCGCAACGTGGAATTCCTGCTCTCCCTGGCGCTGGCGCTGCGCGGCCATCCGCGCATCCACGCGCTGGCGGGCGACACGGACGGGGTCGATGGTATCGAGGAAACGGCCGGGGCCATCGTCACGCCCGACACCCTGGCGCGCGCCTGGGCGCTGGGCATCAATCCGGCGGCCAGCCTGGACGACAACGACGGGCACGGATTCTTTGGCGCGCTGGGCGATGCGGTCGTGACCGGGCCGACGCAGACCAACGTCAACGATTTCAGGGCGATCTATATCGCCTGAGGCGCTACGGTCAGAAGAAACGCCGCGTCGGCTTGACCGAATAGGTCTGTTTGAACACGCGGCGCTGGATCTGGCGCCACACGAAGCCGGCCACGGCCATCATGATCATCTTGCGCATGTGAATCTCCTTGAAGCCTTCGTTAGCCAGTCCCCACGATAACCGCCTTCGGCGCCCCGCGGCGCGAGCTAGCGGGCGGTGCGCGCGGTCGCGATCTGGTCCAGCACGTGCTTGGGCACCGGCGAATACTGCTTGAACTCCATCGTGTAGGTGGCGCGGCCCTGGGTCAGCGAGCGCAGGGTGGTCGAGTAGCCGAACATCTCGGCCAGCGGCACCAGCGCCTTGACCAGCTTGCCGCCGCCGCCCGGCATCTCGTCCATGCCCTGGACGATGCCGCGCCGGGTCGACAGGTCGCCCATCACGTTGCCGGTGAATTCCTCCGGGGTTTCCACCTCGACCTGCATCATCGGCTCCAGCAGCTCGGGCGCCGCGCGGCGCATGCCTTCCTTGAAGGCCATCGAGGCGGCCACGCGGAAGGCGTTCTCGTTCGAATCGACGTCGTGGTAGGAGCCGAAGGTGAGGGTGGCGCGCACGTCCACCACCGGATAGCCGGCCAGTACGCCGGCCGGCAGGGTTTCGCGGATGCCCTTGTCGACCGCCGGGATGTACTCGCGCGGCACCACGCCGCCCTTGATCGCATCGACGAACTCGTAGCCTTTGCCTGGCTCCATCGGTTCCAGCCTGAGCACCACGTGGCCGTACTGGCCCTTGCCGCCGGATTGCTTGACGAACTTGCCCTCGACGTCGTCGACCGCCTTGCGGATGGTCTCGCGGTAGGCCACCTGGGGCTTGCCGACCGTGGCCTCGACGCCGAACTCGCGCTTCATGCGGTCGACCAGGATCTCGAGGTGCAGCTCGCCCATGCCGGACATGATGGTCTGGCCCGATTCCTCGTCGGTATGGACGCGGAAGGACGGGTCTTCCTGGGCCAGGCGGTTGAGGGCGATGCCCATCTTTTCCTGGTCGGCCTTGGTTTTCGGTTCCACCGCCTGCGAGATGACGGGCTCGGGGAAGACCATCTTTTCCAGCACGATCACGTGCTCCGGTGCGCACAGGGTGTCGCCGGTGGTCACGGCCTTGAGGCCGACGGCGGCCGCGATGTCGCCCGCGAACACCTCCTTGATCTCCTTGCGCTCGTTGGCGTGCATCTGCAGGATGCGGCCCAGGCGCTCCTTCTGGCCCTTGGTCGGGTTGTACACGGTGTCGCCGGAATTGACGATGCCCGAGTACACGCGGAAGAAGCTCAGCTGGCCAACGAAGGGATCGGTCATGATCTTGAAGGCCAGGGCCGAGAAGGGTTCTTCGTCGGAGGGGTGGCGCTCGATCTCCTTGTCGTGCTCGTCGTGGCCGGCGATGGCCGGGATGTCGACCGGCGAGGGCAGGTAGTCGACCACGGCGTCCAGCATGGCCTGCACGCCCTTGTTCTTGAAGGCGCTGCCGGCCAGCATGGGTACGATCTCGTTGCGAATGGTGCGCTGGCGCAGGGCGCTCTTGATCTCCTGCTCGGTGAAGGTCTCGCCGCCCAGGTATTTCTCGAGCAGCTCGGGGGTGGCGTCGGCGGCCGCTTCCACCAGGTGTTCGTGCCATTCGCGGGCCAGCTCCTTGAGGTCCGCGGGAATGTCCTCGTAGCTGAACTTGACACCCTGGCTGGCGTCGTCCCACTTGATGGCGCACATCTTGACCAGGTCGATCACGCCCTCGAAATGGTCCTCGGCGCCCAGCGGGATCTGGATCGGCACCGGCTCGCCCTTGAGGCGCTCCTTGATCTGGCGGTGCACGCGGAAGAAGTCGGCCCCCACCCGGTCCATCTTGTTCACGAAGGCGATGCGCGGCACCTTGTACTTGTTGGCCTGGCGCCAGACGGTCTCGGACTGGGGCTGGACGCCGCCCACCGAGTCGTAGACCATCACCGCGCCGTCCAGCACCCGCATCGAGCGCTCGACCTCGATGGTGAAGTCGACGTGGCCCGGGGTGTCGATGATGTTGATCCGGTGCTCGGGGAAGGTGCCGCCCATGCCGCGCCAGAAGGCCGTGGTGGCGGCCGAGGTGATCGTGATGCCCCGTTCCTGCTCCTGTTCCATCCAGTCCATGGTGGCCGCGCCGTTATGGACTTCGCCGATCTTGTGGTTGACGCCGGTGTAGAACAGGATGCGCTCGGTCGTGGTCGTCTTACCGGCGTCGATGTGGGCGCTGATGCCGATGTTGCGGTAGCGCTCGATGGGGGTCTTGCGGCTCATCACAATCTCCTGGAGGGCGAAAATCGGATCTGGCCATTCAATGTAACTGAAGTGAGGACGTCTTGCAGCCGACCTCTTCATTTTCTCTTTCCTGTGGCGGAAACAGCGCTTTCGAAGCGGGATGCGTGCGGATGTGGCGAGCTCATCTGTGAGAGAATCTTCGGCTTCGTCCCGCTCAGTTCTCCATCACCGCCACATATATGTACATGCCGCGCCGCATCCACTCTTCCCCGATTTCGCCCCTGCGTGACGCCGTCCTTCTGTTGGCGGCGCTGGCCCTTCCGGTCCAGGCACAACAGCCGCAGCAGGTGCAGGAAGGCGCTGCCCAGGACGCCTCCAAGCCGCCCGCAACGCCGGCCCCGGCGGTCGAAGCCACCGTCTCGGTCAGCGCGGCCCGCCCCACCAACCGCATCGACCGCCAGGTCTACGACGTCAAGGCCGACCCGGCTGCATCGAGCGACTCGGTGGCCGACACCCTCAACAAGGTGCCCTCGGTGGCGGTGGACCCGGACGGCAATGTCTCGCTGCGCGGGCGCAACAACGTCCAGATCCTGGTGGACGGCAAGCCCTCGGCCATGATGCAGGGCGATAACCGCGCCGCGGCCCTGGGCGCATTGCCCGCGGCGGACCTGGAATCGGTCGAGGTGATCAACAACCCGGGCGCCCAGTTCGGCAACGAGGGCGGCGGCGGCCCGATCATCAACCTGGTGATGCGGCGCGAACGCCGTCCGGGCGGCTTCGGCGCCATCAACGCCAACGTCGGCACCGAAGGACGCTTCAACGCCTCATCCTTCGGCAGCTACACGGCCGGCCGTATCAGCGTCCAGGGTAGCGTCTACGGCCGCCGCAACCGGCGCGCATCGAGCGGCGAGACGGTGCGCGAGCGCATCGACGCGGCCAGTGGCGCCGTCTCGGCCAGCCGCCAGGATTCACATGGCGAAACGGTCAGCGACATCGGCGGTTTCAATGGCTCGCTGACCTACAACCTGGGCGACAAGGATACGCTCGGCCTGAACGCCGGCTACAACGCCGTCGTCAGCGACAGCGATTCCGCCGAGCACTACCGCGGCGCGCGGCCGGACGGCAGCGTCGAAAGCGAGTACACGCGCAGCTCGCAGCGCGACGGCCGCAACCGCAACTACAACCTGGGCGCGCGCCTGGACCACAAGGGCGACCAGGACGGTGAACTGTTCAAGCTGGACCTGCGCCTCTCTGGCGCCGGCAACGACAGCGACGCCCGCTTCGGCAGCCAGTACAGGGTACGCCCCAGCAACGCGGCGAATCCCTTCAACCGCCAGGAAGGCGTGAACGACAGCCGGGTGATCGATTTCACCGGCGACTACGAGCTGCCGGTGAGCGACGGCATCGTCAAGATGGGCTACAAGGCGGCGCGCACCAGCAGCAGCTTCGACAACCTGTTCCTCGACATCGATCCGGCCAGCTTCGCCGAGCGGGTCAACACCGCGCGCACCAACCGCTTCGAGCTCGACGACACCACCTTCGCCGTCTACGGTTCCTACCAGCGCCGCCTGAACAGCGACTGGAGCGTGCTGGGCGGACTGCGCGCCGAGTACAACGAGCTCGACATGCACCAGGTGACGACCGCGATCCGCGCGGCCAACCACTCGACCGACCTGATCCCGAGCGCCTTCGTCACCTATGGCCTGTCCGAGGACGGCACCCTGCGCCTGAGCTACGCGCGCCGCATCCGCCGGCCCGGCGCGGGCGACCTGAATCCCTTTGTGGTTTACCGGGACGAACTGAATGTGTCGTCCGGCAATCCGAACCTCAAGCCCAGCCATTCCGATTCGCTGGAACTGGGCTACGACACCAGGCTGGGCATGGTGGACACCAACCTGCGCCTCTATGCGCGCCGGGATACCGATTTGATCTCGGAGCGCCGCTTCCTGCAGGCGAACGACGTCCTGCTCACCACGCGCGAGAACGCGGGCGGCAACCGTTCGGGCGGGCTGGAGTTCTCGTTCAGCGGGCGCGCCACCCCGACCCTGCGGCTCAACCTGAACGGCAACATCGGCTATGCCGAGCAGTCGGTGCTGGGCGGCCAGCCCGCGGCGGGCGGCACGCGCAGCGCCACCACCGTCAGCGCCCGCGGCCGCATCAGCTGGCAGCCGGACAAGGGCAACCAGTTCCAGCTGATGCTCAACGCCCAGGGCAAGCAACTGTTCGGCGAAGGCTACCGCGAACCGGTGCGCACGGCCGACCTGAGCTACCGCCGCAATCTGACGCCGGCGCTGAGCCTGGTACTGAACGTGAACGACCTGTTCGATTCGCAGAAAACCGAGACGATTACCGAGACGGAACGCCTGCGCGAGCGCAGCCTGCGCGAAAACAGCGGCCGGGTCGTGTATGTGGGGCTGTCCTACCGCTTCGGCACGGCCGCCGGCGGCGGCAACCGCGGGCCGGGCATGGGTGGGGGGATGCGGCCCTTGGGGCCGCCGGGCCGCTAGCGCTTTCCTAGAACACGCCGAAGAACAGCAGGACCAGCAGGGTCAGGACGACGGATACCAGGATCGAGCCGAGGCAGCCGAGCTTGTTGGAGAAGAACAGGAACATGCGCCATCCCTTCGCGGGGCCTTGAACAGGCAATGGCACGAGTATAACGGCCGCGTCGGCAGGCAGCCGCACGCGTGCCGTGGCTCTTAGGCTGCCGGACTCTCAGGCGCTCAGGCGGGTGTCGCGGCGGACCATGTCCTTCAGGTGTTCGCAGGGAATGGCCGGACTGAAATAAAAGCCCTGCATCTGGTCGCAGCCATGGTCGCGCAGGAAGGTGAGCTGCTCCTCGGTCTCGACACCCTCGGCCACCACCTGCAGGCGCAGGTTGTGCCCCAACGCGATGATCGCCCGCGGAATGACGGCGTGGTCTTCCGCATACAGGTCGCACAGGAAGGAACGGTCGATCTTGATGTAATCGACCGGGAACTTGCGCAGGTGGCTCAGGCTTGAGTAGCCGGTGCCGAAATCGTCGATCGACAGGCGCACACCCAGCGCCTTGAGCTGCCTGAGGGCATCCATGGCGTCGGCCGGGTTGTCCATCAGCTGGCTCTCGGTGACCTCGAGCTCCAGTTGGTTCGGTTCGACGCCGTAGCGCGACAGGGTCGCGGCCAGGCGCTTGGCGAACTCGCGCTGGCGCAACTGGCGCGCCGACAAATTGACCGAGATGACCAGGTCGTTGATGCCGGAGGCGGACAGCGACTTGAGGGCGCGGCAGGCTTCCTGGATCACCCACTCCCCCAGCGGCACGATCAGGCCGGTCTCCTCGGCCATGGGGATGAAGCTGTCCGGCTGCACCTGGCCGTGCTCCGGCCGGTTCCAACGCACCAGGGCCTCGGCGCCGATCACCTTGCCGGTGCGCAGGTCGACCTTGGGCTGGTAGCCGAGCATCATCTCGTCGTTGCGGATCGCGCGGCTGAGGCTGGCCTGGAGCGCGAGGTGCTGGTGCATGGCCCGGCCCAGCTCGGCGGAATAGAACTGGATGTTGTTCTTGCCCAGGGACTTGGCATGGTACATCGCGGCGTCGGCGGCGCGCATCACGCGGTCGACGTTGTCGCCGTCGAGGGGGAACAGGCTGACGCCGATGCTGGTGCCTGGCACGATCTCGCGCCCGCCGACCAGAACCGGGGTGCTGACGCTGCGCCGGACGCGCTCGAGCAGGTCGGCCACGTGCTTGTGGCTGGGCTGCTGGTGGATCAGGAGCACGAATTCGTCGCCGCCGATGCGGGCGACCAGGTCGTCCTCGCGCATGTTGGTGCGCAGGCGTTCGGCGATCTCGCGCAGCACGGCGTCGCCGGCGTCGTGGCCGTAGTTGTCGTTGATATGCTTGAAGTTGTCGAGGTCGAGGAAGGCGAGGGCGCCCAGGGTGGCGTGGTGCACGGAGAATTCGACCGCGAAGCGCAGGCGGTCCATCAGCAGGGTGCGGTTGGCCAGTCCGGTGAGCGGATCGTGGTGGGCCAGGTGGTGCAGCCGCCGCTCGTAGTGGCGCGCCTCGGTGATGTCGTTGATGACGCCGACGAAGTGGGTGACGTCGCCGTCGACGGTGGCCACCGGGTCGATGCGCACCTCGTTCCAGAAGATCTCGCCGTTCTTGCGCGCGTTGCGCAGCACCGAGCGCACGCTTTCCTTGCGCTTGATGGCGTCGCGGATGCGCTTGTGCTCGTGGACATCGCATCCCTCCACCCGCATGAAGCGCGGATCGCGTCCCTTGATCTCGTCGAGCGTATAGCCCGTGATCTGCTCGAAGGCCGGATTGACGTACTCGATCAGGTTGTCGCCGTCCTTGCACACGGTGATGCAGATGGCGTTCATGCTCGAATACAGCGCGCGCTCGCGCACCCGCAGCCCGTGCTCCACCTGCTTGCGCGTGGAGATGTCGAGGCCGGTGCCGAAGATGCAGGGCTGGCCGGCCAGGACGGTGCGGCAGCAATGGAACATGTAGGTGGCGCGCCGCCCGTACTTGCCCACCAGCTCGCCTTCGTGCTCGGACTCGCCGTTCTCCAGGGCTGCGACGAAATATTGCGCCACCTCCTCGCGCACCTCCTCGTCGTAGAAGTCCTTCACCAGGGCGGAGCGCAATTCCTCGGGGGTGCGCTGGAGCGCCTGTTGCAGCAGGCGGTTCCACAGCATCAGGTGGCCCGTCTCGTCGATGACATAGAACACGCAGGGCAGGTCTTCGATGATGTCGCCGATCGGGAGTTCGCGGATCAGGGTCGAGCGCGTCGGGGGCGGTTCGACCGGCAACATCACCACGCTGTAGGATTCCCCGTCCGCGCCGTCGAGGATCTCCGGCGACACCGTCACCCGCACCGGCAGCTTGCGCCCGTCGGCGCACAGGAGCTTGGCGAGGGCGGCGGTGTCGGCCCGCGAGGCCAGCGGTGGCGGATCGCCGCGCGGGGAATCGAAGGCGAGCAGGCCTTGCACGGCCAGGCCGCGAACCTTGTCCGCGGTGTAGCCGGTCACCTGCTCGCAGGCGCGGCTCCAGCGCAGGATGGCGCCACGATGGTCGACGACACAGGCCGCCAATGGAATGGGTGCGCGCTTCACAAGTCCTCCGGTCTGCAATCATGCAGCTGTGCGCGGGAAGGCGATGGAGCAATGATAGCGCGGTCGGGCCGGAGAAGTGGATTGATTAAATGTAACGAACAGCCCCAGGGGGCCGCCGCAACAGCGGACTCAGACGCTGTGCGCCAGCCCCAGGTTCTGGTTGGCGGGCACGGCGATGTCCATCAGCTTGGGACGCGGCAGATCGAGCGCGGCCATCAGGGCGACGAAGTCGGCGCGTTCGCGGTTCGCCAGGCGCGCATTGTGGCGGCGTTCCCAGCCGATGGTCGAGACCGACTGGCCCTTGTAGTCGTGGCCGGGCCAGACCCGGGTGGCGTCGTCCAGCCGGAACAGTTTGCCGGTCACGCTGTCGTAGAGGGCGTCCGCGCTGCCGCTCTGGAAATCGGTGCGGCCGCAGCCGTCGATCAGGAGGGTGTCGCCGGTGAACAGGTTGCCGCGCCACAGGTAGCACATGCTGCCCGCCGTGTGGCCGGGGGTGTGGATCACGGCGATGTGCTCGCGCCCGCCGAAGCGGATCAGGTCGCCGTCATTGAGCTGGACCTGCGCCGGCGGGACGCCGCAGCCGCTCGGCACGCAGGCCTTGGCGCCGGTCAGCGCGTGCAGCTTGCCGGCCGAGGTCACGTGGTCGGCGTGCACATGGGTTTCCAGCACGTGGGTCAGGTGCAGGCCGAGGCGTTCGATGTGCGCCAGGTCGCGCTCCACATGGCGGTCGACCGGGTCGATGATGACGGCGTCGCGGCTGTCGGGCGACACCAGGATATAGGTGTAGGTGGACGACTCGGCGTCGAACAGCTGGATCGGGTTGACTTGCATGCGGCTCTCCTCGGTGGCGGCCGATGTTGTACCACAAGTCAAGGCCCCTGGAAAGCACGGCCGTGCCCGCCGTGCAGCTCAGCGCTGTCCGGCCAGGGTGGCCAGCTTGTCGCGCAGGGTGGCCTCCGACAACTCGCCGACATGGCGCAGGCGCAATACCCCGGAGGCGTCGTAGAACAGGGTGGTCGGGTAGCCGGCCGCCCCGGTCCGGGCCGCGACCCGGCCGGCGGGATCCAGCACGACGTTGCTGAGTTGCAAGCTCTGCGCCGCCAGGAAGCGCGCCACCGTCTCGGCCGATTCGCCCTGATTGACATAGACGAAGCCGACCTCCGGATGGCTGCGCTGGGCCCGGCCGAGGGCCGGCATTTCGCGCCGGCAGGGCGGGCACCAGGTGGCCCACAGGTTGACCACGAGCGGACGCCCTTTGAAACTGCGCAAGGGTATGTCGCTGCCGTCCAGGCGGCGCACCGTCAGCTCGGGCAGCGGGGCGTTCGCCGGCGCCAGGGCCTGGCCGAGCAGGGCGCCGCCCAGCCACAGGGCGGCCCCGGCCAGGCTCGAGGCCAGCAGCGGCCGGCGCAGGGCGCGCTCGCGGCGCACCAGTTCGGCGCCGATGACGCAGGCGGCGAGCAGGCCGGCCGTGGCCTCGAAGCCGCCGTCGCGGATGTCCAGGGCGCCCAGGGGCGCGGCGGCGTAGAGGTCGTGGTGGCGCAGCACGAAGACGGCGCGCGCGGCGATGAAGCCGGCGACGATCGTCTTCCACAGCACCGGGCCGGCGTCGAGGCCGCGGCGGCGGCGGAACCAGTCGGCCACGGTGGTGGCGAGCAGGATCGCGCCGATCGCCAGGGCGGCGTGGAGGGGGATGACGAAGGGGCCGAGGCGGAGCGGGTCCATCAGGCGATGTTCATGGTTTACCCTGGGATCGGCGGCATACCAGCAGCCGGTCGATCCGGTTGCCGTCCATGTCCACGACCTCGAAGCGGTAGTCCTCCCAGTCGAAGAACTCGGACGCCTTGGGGATGTAGCCCAGCTGGTAGAGCACGAAGCCGGCCAGGGTGTGGTAGGCGCCGTTGTGCTCGTCGGGAAAGGCGAGCTCCGACTCCATCAGGTCGCGGAAGCGGTCCAGCGGCATGCCGCCGTCCAGCAGCCAGCTGCCGTCCTGGCGCTGGACGGCGTCGGGATCGTACTCCTCGCCGATCACGGTGACGTCGCCCACCAGTGCGCTCATCACGTCGCTCAGGGTGACCATGCCCTGGATGTCGCCGTATTCGTCGACGATCAGGGCCAGCTCGGCGCGGTTTTTCTTGAACAGCTCCAGCAGGGCCATGGCGCTGACGGTCTCCGGCACGTAGAGCAGCGGCTGGATGGCGGCGTCGAGGTTGATCGCCTCGAGCGAGCCGTGGCGCACCGATTGCGCGAACAGGTCGCGCGCCATCACATAGCCCAGAATGTGGGCGCGGTCGCCGCGGAAGACCGGGAAGCGGCTGTAGGGATGGTCGGCGATCTGCTCCAGGATGGACTTGCGGTCGGCGTCGAGATCGAGCACCACCAGGTCGACGCGCGGCGTCATCAGGGCCTTCAGGTGGCGGTCGTCCAGTCGCAGGGCGCGCGAGACGATGTCGTATTCGGTCTTCTCGAACACCCCGGCGTCGGTGCCTTCCTTGATCATGCCGGCGATGTCTTCCTCGGTCGGCGTCTCGTCCTTGCCGTCGCGGATGCCGAGCATGCGCACGATGGCCTCGGTGCTCAAGGAAAGCACCTTGACGAAGGGCGCCATCAGGGCGGAGAGCACGCGCAAGGGCTGGGCGATCAGGGTCGCCATCGCTTCCGGGTACTGCATCGCGATGCGCTTGGGGACCAGTTCGCCGAGGACGATGGAGGCGAAGGTGATGCCCATCACCACGATGCCCAGCGCGATCTCGCGCGCATACGGGGCCAGCACGGGGTAGGCTTCGAATTCGGGCGCCAGGCGCGACACCAGGGAGGCCTCGCCGAATGCGCCGTTGAAGATGCCGATCAGGGTGATCCCGACCTGCACGGTGGAGAGGAAGTGGCTGGGATTATCGGAGAGTGCGAGCGCCGCGCGCGCGCCGCGGCTTCCTTCTTCCGCGCGCCTTTCCAGGCGCATGCGCTTGGCCGAGACGAGCGCCAGCTCGCTCATGGCGAACACCCCGTTCATGAGAATCAGAACGAGGATGATCAATATGTCTGTCATAAGGGTGGGGCGGGAGCCCTTGTCCGGACTTCTTCCGGGCCGTTACCGGGCACGCCACGCCGGCGTGCCGTGCATCATCGCATGCCCGGCCGTGGAACGGAACACGAATGGCTTACTGATCCGGTCGGAAATATTTACGGATGCCCGCCCAGCACTGCTGGTAGTCGCCCTGGCGCTGCGGCGAATTCAGCGCATGCTCGGTCGGCACGATGACGTGGCGGGTCTCGAACATGAAGGCCATGGTATCGAGCACCTTGTGCGGCTGGCTGGTGTCGGCGCCGCTGGCCTTGTCGAAGGTCGCCGCGTCCGGGCCATGGCCGCTCATGCAGTTGTGCAGGCTGGCGCCGCCGGGCACGAAACCTTCGGCCTTGGCGTCGTAGGCGCCGTGGATCAGGCCCATGAACTCGCTCGCCACGTTGCGGTGGAACCAGGGTGGGCGGAAGGTGTCTTCGCCCACCAGCCAGCGCGGCGGGAAGATCACGAAATCGAGGGTGTCCACGCCCGGGGTGTCGCTCGGCGCCTGCAGCACCAGGAAGATCGACGGGTCCGGGTGGTCGTAGCTGATCGAACCGATGGTGTTGAAATGGCGCAGGTCGTATTTATAGGGGGCGTAGTTGCCGTGCCAGGCCACCACGTCCAGCGGCGAGTGGCCAATCGCGGCGCGCCACAGGCGGCCGCAGAACTTCGCCACCAGCTCGAACTCGCCTTCGACGTCCTCGTACCTGGCCACCGGGGTCAGGAAGTCGCGCGGGTTGGCCAGGCCGTTGGAGCCGATCGGGCCCATGTCGGGCAGCTGCAGCAGGGCGCCGAAGTTTTCGCAGATATAGCCGCGCGCCTGGCCGTCCGGCAGGCTGACGGCGAAACGCACCCCGCGCGGGATCACGGCGATCTCCTGCGGCTCGACCTCGACCAGGCCCAGCTCGGTGGAGATGGCCAGGCGGCCCTGCTGGGGCACGATCAGGAGCTCGCCGTCGGCGTTATAGAAATAGCGGCCGTCCATCGAGCGGTTGGCGGCGTACAGGTGGATGGCGCAGCCGCTCATGGCTTCGGGCGAACCGTTGCCGGCCATGGTGACCCAGCCTTCGACGAAATCGGTAGGCGCGTCCGGCATGGGCAGGGGGCTCCAGCGCATCTGGTCGGGCGGGGCCGGGGTGTCGAAGCGGCTCACGATGCGGCCCGTGTCCATGGGGACGAAGCTGCCGTGCACGGCGGCCGGGCGGATGCGGTACAGCCAGGAGCGGCGGTTGTGGCTGCGCGGCGCCGTGAAGGCGGTGCCGGAAATCTGTTCGGCATACAGGCCATGGGCCACGCGCTGCGGCGAATTGCGGTGCCGCGGCAGCGCGCCCGGCAGGGCTTCGGTGGCGAACTCGTTGCCGAAACCGGACTGGTAGCCGGTGCTTTGACCTGTAAGTTGGCCAATGGGCTGGCTCATGCGGGAATTCTCCTGGCAAAAACTGTGGGACGACGATGCGAAATCGGCTTGGCGCTCACTCTAGAAGAATTCAGGAGGTTTTACGAGATGAATAGAAAAATGTAGACTATTCATCACATCAATATTCCTATTCCCGCGCAGTCCGGAGGCCGACAATGCTGTCGCCGGCACGGAGCCGGGCCGTAGTCGCCCATGATAGGCCCATGATAGAACCGCATACCATCGACCTGAACCTGCTGTCCGTGTTCCAGGAAGTCTACCGGGAGCGCCAGATCTCTTCCGCCGCCAAGCGGCTCGGACTGAGCCAGTCGGCGGTGAGCAATGCCCTGGCGCGGCTGCGGCGCAGCTTCGGCGACGAGCTGTTCGTGCGAACGGCGAGCGGCATGCAGCCGACCCCGCTGGCGATGCAAATGGCGGAACCGATCGGCGTGGCGATGGCGCAAGTGGCCCTGGCGCTGAACCAGCGCAGCCGCTTCGAGCCCGCCACCAGCGGCCGCCGCTTCGTGCTGGCGATGACGGACGTGGGCGAGATTTATTTCATGCCGACCCTGATCGAGCGCTGCCGCCAGCTGGCGCCGTCGGTCGAGATCTCGTCGCTGCGGGCCGGGGCCGTGAATTTGAAGGAAGAAATGGAAGGCGGGCGGGTGGACCTGGCGATCGGGCCCTTCGAGGATGTGTCCGAAGCGCTGTACCAGCGCCATCTGTTCCGCCAGCCTTATGTGAGCATGTTCCGCAAGGGCCATCCGCTGGGGCGCGGTGCAATGAGCCTGGAGCGCTTCGTGCGCGCCGAGCACCTGCTGGTCGATTCGAGCGAAAGCCCCTACGACCGCATCAACCAGGTGCTGGCGCGGGCCGGCGTGGGACCGACGGTGCGCTTCCGGGTGCCGCATTTCACGGCGGTGCCCTATATCGTGAGCACGAGCGACCTGGTCGTGACGGTGCCGCAGAAACTGGCCGAACGCGCGGGCGCGCCCTTCGGACTGGAATGGGCGGCCCCGCCGCTGGACTTGCCGCCGCTGCAGACCAACGTGTTCTGGCACCGGCGCTACAACCAGGATCCGGGCAACCAGTGGCTGCGCGGCCTGCTCGCGGAAGTGTTCGCGGAATGAATGATGTTACGAATGATGGATTGCATGGCGGCGCAGCACGCGGCCACGAGACGACCTAACCCTAGTCAAGAAGGAAGAGAAAATGGCAGACCTGTTTGAGAACCCCATGGGCCTGATGGGCTTCGAGTTCGTCGAGTTCGCATCGCCCACGCCGGGCGTGCTGGAGCCGGTGTTCGAGAAGCTGGGCTTCACCAAGGTCGCGGTGCACCGTTCGAAGGACGTCACCCTGTACCGCCAGGGCGACATCAACTTCATCATCAACAACGAGCCGAAGAGCTACGCCGCCTACTTCGCGGCCGAGCACGGCCCGTCGGCCTGCGGCATGGCTTTCCGCGTCAAGGATTCGCACAAGGCCTACCGGCGCGCGCTGGAACTGGGCGCCCAGGCGGTCGAGATCCCGACCGGTCCGATGGAACTGCGCCTGCCGGCGATCAAGGGCATCGGCGGCGCGCCGCTCTACCTGATCGACCGCTTCGAAGACGGCAAGTCGATCTATGACATCGACTTCGAATTCCTGCCGGGCGTGGAGCGCCATCCGGTGGGCCACGGCCTGAAGATCATCGACCACCTGACCCACAACGTCTACCGCGGCCGCATGACGTATTGGGCCGGCTTCTACGAGAAGCTGTTCAATTTCCGCGAAATCCGCTACTTCGACATCAAGGGCGAGTACACCGGCCTGACCTCGAAGGCGATGACCGCGCCGGACGGCAAGATCCGCATTCCACTGAACGAGGAAGGCAAGGCGGGCGGCGGCCAGATCGAGGAATTCCTGATGCAGTTCAACGGCGAAGGCATCCAGCACATCGCCATGCTGTCGGACGACTTGATCACCACCGTCGACGCGCTGCGCGCGGCCGGCGTGCCCCTGATGAGCGCGCCGCCGGCGACCTATTACGAGATGCTGGAAGGCCGCCTGCCGAACCACGGCGAGAACGTCGACGCGCTCAAGACCCGCGGCCTGCTGCTGGACGGCAGCACCGAGAACGGCCAGGCGCGCCTGCTGCTGCAGATCTTCTCCGAGACCCAGCTGGGCCCGGTGTTCTTCGAGTTCATCCAGCGCAAGGGCGACGACGGCTTCGGCGAGGGCAACTTCAAGGCGCTGTTCGAGTCGATCGAGCGCGACCAGCTCAAGCGCGGCGCGATCCAGGGCGCGGCGGCGGAAGCCTGATCAAGCGTTAGCTGTGCACGTAGGGTGGACGGGAAACCCGTCCACACTACCTGAGCCTTACCTTCAAGTTTGTTATCCTGCATGCTTTCGGCGGCCCACCCGGGCCGCCGCTGCATTCGGGAGCTCATATGTTGGCTGCGTTCGCGGTCCTGCTGGTGTTTCAATGTCTCGGCGAGGGCATCGTCTTCGTCCTCAAGCTGCCCGTGCCCGGTCCCGTGGCCGGCATGCTGCTCCTGATGGCGGCCCTGATCGCCTTCCCCAGGCTGCAGACCCTGGTCGAACAGGCGGCCAATACCCTGCTGTCCCACCTGTCCCTGCTATTCGTGCCGGCCGGCGTCGGCATCGTCGCCGCGGCGGCCAGCGGCAGCGGGCACTGGATCGCGATCCTGGCCTCGCTCGCCGTGAGCACCGTGCTGGCGCTCGCGGTCACCGGCCTGATCCTGCGTGGCATGGATGGCGAGGAAGCCCAGGGCAAGGGGGAGGACAAGCGTGTTTGATCTCCCCGCTTTGGGTCCGTTCTGGGTCTACCTGTCGGCCTCGCCCCTGCTGGGACTGACCATGACCCTGTGCGCCTACCTGGCGGCGCAGTGGGTGTTCAAGCGCAGCAAGGGCTCGCCGCTGGCCAATCCGGTGGCCATCGCGATCGCGCTGCTGGCGGCGGTGCTGTGGCTGTCCGGCATGTCCTACCAGCGCTATTTCGCGGGCGCCCAGTTCGTGCATTTCCTGCTCGGCCCCGCCACCGTGGCCCTGGCGGTGCCGCTGGTGCGCCAGTTGCCGCGCCTGCGCCAGGCCTTCCTGCCGCTCGCGGCGGCCCTGGTGGCGGGATGCGTGACGGCGATCGTGTCGGCGGTCGGTGTGGCGCTGCTGCTCGGCGCCACGCCCGAACTGGCCTACACGCTGGGCCCGAAATCCGCCACCTCGCCGATCGCCATGGCGATCTCCGAACGCCTGGGCGGCATCCCGGCGCTGACCGCCACCATGGTGGTCGGCACCGGCGTCTTCGGCGCGGTTGTCGCGAAATACGTGTTCCAGCCGCTGCGCATCAGGTCGCATGCGGCGCGCGGCTTCGCGCTTGGGCTGGCCTCGCATGGCGTCGGCACCGCGCGCGCCTTCCAGCTCAGCGCCGAGATGGGCGCCTTCGCCGGGCTGGCCATGGGCTTGAACGGAGCCCTGACGGCCCTGGTGGCGCCGTGGCTGGTGCCGCTCGTGGTCGGATGGATGGGCTAAAAAACTTCTGGGCGGCAATGCTGCGCCGCACCATCATGCGCCCGGGTAGACTCGCGTCACACTTTTCAGACGGAGTCGACTGTGACGATATTCAAGACGATCAGCCTCGGCCTGCAGGGCGGGGGTACCTATGGCGCATTCGGCTGGGGCGTCCTCGACCGGCTGCTGCGCGAGGAGTGGCTCGACATCGACGCCATCAGCGGCACCAGCGCCGGGGCCATCAACGCGGTGGTGCTGGCGGACGGCTATGCGCATGGCGGCGGACGGGAAGGGGCGAGGCGCGCACTCGACCGCTTCTGGCGCACCCTGGGCCAGACCGCGATGCTCAGCCCCTTGCAGCGCACCCCGCTCGATCACCTGGCCGGCGGCTTCACGATGGAGCATTCGCCCGCCTATCAGATGCTGGAGATGGCGGGCGCGCTGGCCGGGCCGGTGCTGGACATCCCGGTGACCCTCAACCCCCTGCGTCATTTTCTGCAGGCGATGGTGAACTTCAGCCGGGTGCGCGAGTGCGAGGAGCTGGACCTGTTCATCATGGCCACCAACGTGCGCACCGGCACCGGACGCATCTTCGAGCGGCGCGAACTGGATGTGCAGAAGGTGCTGGCATCGGCTTGCCTGCCCACCGTGTTCGCAGCGGTGGAAGTCGAGGGCGAAACCTATTGGGACGGCAGCTATGTGGCGAACCCGCCCCTGGCGCCACTGGTCGGGCGTGGCGGCGCGCGCGACCTGGTGATCGTGCAGAACAACCCGATCGCGCGCCAGGACCTGCCGCGCAGCATGGCCGACATCAGCAACCGCGCCAACGAGATCGCCTTCAATATCAGCTTCGTGCGCGAGATCAGCGCGCTGCAGCACCTGCATGGCGTGCCTGACGAAGTGCGGGGCGCCGGTGCGGCCACCGATCCGGTGCGCCTGCACCTCATCACGGGCAACGACAGGCTGTCCGAGTACAAGATCTCGGCCAAGTTCAACGCTGAGCCGGGTTTCCTGCAGCTGCTGCACGATCTGGGCGTGGCGACGGCCGAGACCTGGCTGCGCGAACACGCCCAGCACCTGGGCGTGCGCTCGACCCTCGATCCGGCGCCGGTCTATTTTGCCGACCGGCCCGGCGGGTCACGCAGTGTGGCTTAGACCGGGGTCGATTTCCAGGTCTTCTTGGGTCCCAGCGCCTTGGCGGCGAACAGGGCGCTGGCCAGGCCCACCACCATGGCGGCGGTGCTGCCGGAGAAGCCGACCACGTGTTCCTTGGCCAGCTTGCCGGCCTTCGGGCCCACCAGCTGCATGCGGCGGCTGGTCATGCGCGCGCCCATTTCCGACAGCGCCTGGCGGCTGAAGATGGCTTCGGCCTGGGGCAGCAGCTTGGTTTCCTCGTCCGCCACGTGGTGGAACACGTCGCGCATCAGCTCCATCACCAGGTCGTCGTGGCGCGGGTCGGCGCCGCTGGTGCGGCGCAGCTCGGCGATGAGGCGGCGCATCTCGTTGTGTTCCGGCTCGGCCTTGTGGATGAAGGGTTCCTTGGCGTCGCGCGCGCGCATCGCAGGATAAAAGATTTCTTCCTCGAGCGTGGCGTGGATCTCGAGCGCGTCGCAGATGGTGTCGGCCAGGGCTTTCTTGACGGTCGGACGCTTGTCGCGCGAATACTGGTGGAAAGTGACCATCGCGTGCGAATGGTCAAAGCGGATCATGTCCGTAATCGTCGGGCTCAACTGTTTAAGAGAAAACATCGTGGTCTCCTTGGTGGTGGTCGGACCAGCAGGCTGTGCCGGCGGTGTCATCCTTCATCCTAGGGCGTTTCTCATGCGGGGCGCGCACGATTACCCTGCAAGCATCATGGGAATTTCGACCGTGATTGATTGAACGGTTCTCTCGGAAAACTGTTTGCCTGGCTTAACAGCTTGTCACATAAGTCCTACACGAGGACAAGCGAGCACCTGATGACTCACCGGCTGCCGGCCTGCGAACATGGAGCCGTTCGGTTGCCGATCCCGGCGGCAGCCCAGGACCGGCTGCGCGCCAGACGCGCGGCGGCCGGAGTCACCCATCTTCGGAGGAAAACGCTCATGTTTGCACATAACAAACGCTTGCAATACACGGTCCGCGTCAGCGAGCCCAATCCCGCACTGGCCAACCTGATGCTGGAACAGTTCGGCGGACCCCAAGGCGAGCTGGCCGCCGCGATGCGCTACTTCACCCAGGCGGTATCGGAAGACGATCCAGGCCGCAAGGACATGCTGATGGACATCGCGACCGAGGAGCTGAGCCACCTGGAGGTCATCGGCCACATCGTCGCCATGCTGAACAAGGGGAGCAAGGGCCGCCTGGCCGAGGCCGTCGACAGTGAAGCCGAGATGTACAAGGCCATCACCGGACCGGGCAACGACAGCCACATCACCCAGGTGCTGTACGGCGGCGGCACGCCGCTGGTGAACTCGGCCGGCGTTCCCTGGACCGCGGCCTACATCGACTCGATCACCGAGCCGACCGCCGACCTGCGCTCCAACATCGCGGCCGAGGCGCGCGCCAAGATCGTCTACGAGCGTCTGATTGCCCTCACCGACGACCCGGGCGTGAAGGAAGCGCTGGGCTTCCTGATGACGCGCGAAGTCGCGCACCAGAAGTCCTTCGAGAAGGCCTTGTACGCCATCGAGCCGAACTTCCCGCCGGGCAAGATGGCGGCCGACCCGCGCTTCGCGAGCGTGTACTACAACATGTCGCAAGGCGCGGGCGAGATGCGCGGCCCCTGGAACCAGGGCGCCGACTGGGACTTCGTCAGCGACCGCGAAAAGCAGATGGCGGTGGACGGCGGCTCCGGCGAAGCCGAGGTGGCGCTGCCGGCCGGCGACATCGACCTGCTCAAGCAGATGGCGATGCGCACCCAGTCGAATCCGGCATCCTCGCCGCGCACCGGAGCGGAACTGGGCATGAGCATGCAATCGGCCGGCGGTGGTACGATGGGTGGATCGTCGGGCAACGCCATGGGCGAAGCCAACGTCGCCAGCAAGGGCGGCCAGCTCGACGACACGGGCATGAGCAATCCCAAAGGCAGCAAGAAGTCGCTGAAGAAGTAAGACGCAGTAAGCCAAGCCCCGCGCGGCCAGGCTGCGCGGGGTGCTGAACAGGACATTGCATGAATTTTCGAACCGAGAAAGCAGACGGAACACGCGCATTTTCGCGCTCCTTGCCGCGCTGGCTCACCCTGAGGCGCCTGGTCGGGTTCACGATCTGCGCCATCGGCGCGCTCGTGCTGCTGGGCAGCCTGGTCGAGCAGATCATGAACGCCAACCCCAAGATGCATGCCGCCTTGCTGGGCGGCGGCACGGCGGCCGCGGCGACCGCGCTCGGGACCCTGCCGGTCCTGATGGCGCAGAATTTTTCCAAGCGCACCTACGATTGCTTCCTGGGATTCGGCGCGGGCGTCATGCTGGGCGCCACCGCGTTCTCGCTTGTGATCCCGGCCCTGGCCGCGGCCAAGGCGGCCGGAGCGGGCAGCTGGGAAGCCAGCCTGATGGCGGGCGCCGGGATCATGGCCGGCGCCGGCGGCATCATGCTGCTGGGACGCGCGGTGCAGCCAGAGGGCATCCTGGGGAGCGACATCGACGGCACCTCGCTGCGCCGCGCCTGGCTCTTCATCTGGGCGGTCGCCCTGCATAACTTGCCGGAAGGCCTGGCGATCGGCGTGGCCTACGCCGGGATCGACATCGAGAAGGCCAACTCGCTTGCCACCGGCATCTCGATCCAGGACGTGCCGGAAGGCCTGGTGGTCGCGCTGGCCCTGCGTACGGTCGGCTATGGCCGGCTGCTGTCGGTGGGCGGGGGCGTGGTCTCGGGCCTGATCGAACCCGTGGCGGCCGCCTTCGGCGTCGCCCTGATCGGTATTTCGGCCGGGCTCCTGCCATTCGCCCTGGCTGCGGCGGGCGGCGCGATGCTGCTGGTGATCGTGCATGACGTGATTCCGGAATCGCACCGTGGCGGCAATGCGACCGCCGCAAGCATCGCACTGGTCGGCGGTTTCATCCTCATGACGGTGCTCGACACCGCCCTTTCCTGAGCCATCGGTCGACAGGGAAGGGCGCATGAAAAAAGCGCTTGACTTCAAAATATGATGGGTATAATATGAGCTTCATCATATTTCGAGGTGCACCATGCCTGCTTCTTCCAAACGCGAACAAACGCACGAGCGCATCGTCGATGTCGCCGCGCGCGCCTTGCGCCGCCAGGGGTTTGCCGGCGTCGGTGTGGCCGACGTCATGAAGCAGGCTGGCCTGACCCACGGCGGCTTCTATGCGCATTTCGAGTCGCGTGACGCGCTGCTGCTGGAAGCGGTCGAGCGGGCCGCGGCGCAAAGCGCGGCCGCCACGGCCGAGCGCATCGCCGCCCGCACCGCCCAGGGCATGTCTGCGCTGCAGGCGGTCATCGATTCCTACCTGTCGGACGAGCACCTGATGGCGACCGAGGAGGGCTGCATCGTCGGCGCACTCGGTTCGGAGATGCCGCGCCAGGACGAGATCCTGTTGCAGGCGTCCCGCGCCAAGGTCCAAAGGCTGATCGAGCATGTCGCGAGGGCCTTGCCCGAGGGCGCGCCGGCGGGACAGGCGGTCGCCCTGGCCGGCGCGCTGGTCGGGACGCTGCAGGTGGCGCGCACCATGGGGCGCGACGACAGGGGCCGCGAGCTGCTCGGGCAGGCGCGCGAAAGCCTGATCGCCCAATACGCTGTAACCTGACTCACGGGAGGGTCGTTCTTGGACGGCCCATCTTTTTGAACTAAAATATGACGACCATCATATTTAAGGGCGCCGACGGAGCATTGGGCTGACCGGACGCCACCACCACGAAAGGGAATGCGATGAAACTCGCTAATGCCACCGTCCTCGTTACCGGCGCCAACCGCGGCCTCGGCCAGGAATTCGCCCGCCAGGCGCTCGCCCACGGGGCGCGCAAGGTCTACGCCGCGGCGCGCAACCCGGCCTCGGTCACCCTGGAGGGCGTGGTCCCGGTCGCGCTGGACGTCACCGATGCCGCGCAGGCCGCCGCGCTGGCGCGCGAACTGGGCGACGTCGACCTGGTCATCAACAATGCCGGCATCGCCGATCTCACCGGCGTGCTCGATCCGGCCGGTGCGGAGGCCCTGCGCCGCATGCTGGAAACCAATGTGTTCGGTATCTTGAACGTGAGCCAGGCATTTGCTCCGGTGCTCGGCAGGAACGGCGGGGGCGCCTTCCTTAACATCCTGTCGGTGGCGAGCTGGATCAGCAGCCCGATGCTGGCGGCCTATGGGGTCACGAAAGCGGCGGCCTGGAGCCTGACCAATGCGGTGCGCAACGAACTGGCCGGCCAGGGCACCCAGGTGCTGGGCCTGCACGTGGGCTTCATCGATACCGACATGACCCACGGCATCGACGCACCCAAGCTGACGGCCGGCGTGGTGGTCGAGCGCGCCTTCGCGGCGCTGGAGGCGGGTGCACCGGAAGTCGCGATCGACGAGCTGACCCAGGCGGTCAAGCGTGGACTGTCTGCGGAGCCGGGGATCTATACCGTGCCGCGTTGAGCCGCAAACGCCGGCGCGAACCTCAGGCGGATTGCGGAGCTCCCTGGCCTCGCGCTACAGGTTCGCCGTGAGCCGCGCCGGATAACACCCTGTATGGCACACTGGACTACGCTGGAACGACCGCTTAGCGGTGCCGGCATGCTGCGCGCGCTTCGCGATTGGCCGGCCGATGCCGGTGTCAGCCAGCAATCTTTCACGGAAGCTACCCCAGGGGGAGTCGATGAGCGGCAAGTTGATACTCAGCACCATTTGCTTCGTACTCCTGCTGTTGCTGCTATATGTGCTTTCATGGCAGGTGGGCGCCTCTCGGACGGACGCGGCGTTCAACCAGCTTGTGCTGGTGTTCGGCCTGTCCCTGGGATGGGCCGCGGGCATCTTGATCGCGCCGTATTCGCGCGATGAACAACGACAATTCAGTACGCTTGCCAAGTCGGTGACGGCCTTCGGCTCGGGATATTTGCTAGGGAAGCTCGACCAGATCTTCAAGCGACTGTTCGATCATGAGTTTGAGCTGAACTCCTTGTATGGATTCCGTCTGCTGGCAGGAGGATCCGCATTCGTTCTGGCGGCCATCATCACTTACGTCCACCGCCGGTACCACGACGGGTGAGCGTTCCAAAAAAACAACGGCCCCGCAGGGCCGTTGTCGCTTCCTGATAAGCTCGCTCGGCGTCAGTCGCGAATCTCCAGCGCCCGGTTCAGGCTCAGCGCCGCCAGCGAGCCGACCGCGCCCGACAGCAGGTACAGACTGACATAACCCAGGCCGAAGTGCGCCGACAGGCCCAGGGCGACCAGCGGGGCGAAGGCCGCGCCGACCAGCCAGGCGAGGTCCGAGGTCAGGGCCGCGCCGGTGTAGCGGTACTGCTGCTTGAAGTTGGCCGTCACCGCGCCCGCCGCCTGGCCGTAGGACAGGCCGAGCAGGGTGAAGCCCACCAGGATGAAGGTGTTCTGGCCGGCCACGCCGCCGTCCATCAGGGTCGGCACGAAGGCCGAGAAGATGGCGATCAGGGCCGCCAGGGTGCCCAGGGTGGTGCGGCGGCCGACGCGGTCGGCGATGTAGCCCGAGGCCAGGATCGCCAGCGCCGCCAGGCCCGCGCCCCACATCTGGATGTGCAGGAACTCGTCCATCGGGCGGGTATCGTAGAGCTGGATCCAGGACAGCGGGAACACGGTCACCAGGTGGAACAGGGCGTAGCTGGCCAGGGCGGCGAGGGCGCCGATGGCGATGTTGCTGCCCTGGCTCTTGACCAGTTCGCCGACCGGGGCCGGGTCGAGTTCATGGGCGTCCAGCAGGCGCGAATACTCGCTGGTCGAGACCAGCCGCAGGCGGGCGAACAGGGCCACCACGTTGATGGTGAAGGCGCAGAAGAACGGATAGCGCCAGCCCCAGACCAGGAAGTCGTCCGAGGACAGGTTGGTCAGCAGGTAGGCGAACAGGCCGGCGGCGATCAGGAAGCCGAGCGGCGCCGCCAGCTGGCCCAGCATGGCGTACCAGCCGCGCTTGTTCTCGGGCGCGCTCAGCGCCAGCAGGGAGGGCAGGCCGTCCCAGGAACCGCCCTGGGCCACGCCCTGGCCGATCCGCATCAGGGACAGCAGCACGACCGAGGTCATCCCGATCTGCCCGTAGGTCGGCAGGAAGGAAATCACGACGGTGCAGGTGCCCATCAGGAACAGCGCGATGGTGAGCTTGATTTCGCGGCTGAACCGCTTCTGGATCTCCATGAAGACCACCGTTCCCAGGGGGCGCGCCAGGAAGGCGAACGCGAAAACGGTAAAGGAGTAGAGTGTCGCCTCAAGCCGGTCGGCCCACGGGAAGAATACCGCAGGGAAAACCAGGACGGAGGCGATCGCGTAGACGAAGAAGTCGAAATATTCCGAAGCGCGGCCGATGACCACGCCGACGGCTATTTCTCCCGGGTGGATTTCGCCGTCCCGGGCGTTGATGTTACGGGCCCCACTGTGCGGGTGGGTGATCGGAGCGGCACCTGCGCCGCCGTACGTCGTCGTGCTCTGCATGTTCTTCGTCTCCTAAAGTACCCGGACGCCGGAATGTAATCAGTCCTTGTCAAAACAACACTTTTGGCAAGGGTGGGACAAAACGTCCAATGTTCGCCGGCGGCCGTTGGCATTACAGTAGCATGTTCTTATTCCCATGTAACGTTAGATACCTAGCATGATTCCTAAAATTGTCCGCCGCGGACTGCCATTGCTCCTGTTAGCCGCCCTCGCGGGCTGCAACACGGTGGTGATGAACCCCACCGGCGATATTGCAAAACAGCAGGCCGACCTGATCACCATCTCGGTCCTGCTGATGTTGATCATCATCGTGCCGGTGATGATCCTGACGGTCCTGTTCGCGTGGCGCTACCGCAAGGGCGCCAACGCCAAGTACGAACCCGATTGGGACCACTCGACCAAGCTCGAGCTCGTGATCTGGGGCGCGCCCCTCCTGATCATCATCGTCCTCGGCCTGATCACCTGGGTGTCGACCCACAAGCTGGACCCCTACCGTCCGCTCGATCGCATCGACGAGCACCGTCCGATCCCGGCTTCGACCAAGCCGCTCGAGGTGCAGGTCGTGGCGCTGGACTGGAAGTGGCTGTTCATCTATCCGGAGCAGGGGATCGCCTCGGTCAACGAGCTGGTGACCCCGGTGGACGTGCCGGTGCGCTTCAAGATCACCTCGTCGACCGTGATGAACACCTTCTACATCCCGACCCTGGCCGGCATGATCTACGCGATGCCGGGCATGGAGACGACCCTGAACGCGGTCCTGAACAAGGCCGGCGACTACCAGGGCCTGTCGGCCAACTTCAGCGGCGAAGGCTTCTCGCACATGAAATTCGCCTACAAGGGCGTGAGTGCGGGCGAATTCGACGCCTGGGTCCAGAAGATGAAGGCCAACCCGGGCGTCCTGAACCGCGCCGACTACCTGGTGCTCGAAAAGCCGTCCAGCCGCGAGCCGGTGCGTCATTACGGCCAGGTGGAGCCGGCCCTGTTCAACCGCGTCCTGAACCGCTGCGTAGCGGAAGGCGCCGTCTGCATGAACCAGCAGATGGCCGACGACCACAAGCGCAACCAGGTCGCCGCCGCGATCAAGGCGCTGCCGAAGGCGGCCGCCGCCCAGGTGGCCAACGCGAAAGTGTGCGAAACCCCGGTAGCCCCGGCGCAGAGCACCCCTAACAATCCTGTGAAGAAGTAACCATGCAAGACTCATTCGACTTGACGAAGCTTATCTTCGGTCGGCTCACCTGGGAAGCGATTCCCTTCCACGAGCCGATCCTGATCGCTACCTTCGCCGGCGTCATCGTGGGCGGCCTGGCCCTGATCGGCCTGATCTCCTACTTCCGCCTGTGGGGCACCTTGTGGCGCGACTGGATCACCAGTATCGACCACAAGAAAATCGGCATCATGTACATGATCCTCGGTGTCGTGATGCTGCTGCGCGGCTTCGCCGACGCATTGATGATGCGCGCCCAGCAGGCGTTCGCCTTCGGTTCCAACCACGGCTTCCTGCCGCCGGACCACTACGACCAGATCTTCACCGCCCACGGCGTGATCATGATCTTCTTCGTGGCGATGCCGCTGGTGACGGGCCTGATGAACTACGTGGTGCCGCTGCAGATCGGCGCGCGCGACGTGGCTTTCCCGTTCCTGAACAACTTCTCGTTCTGGATGACCACCATGGGCGCCGTCCTCGTGATGGCCTCGCTGTTCGTGGGTGAATTCGCGCGTACCGGCTGGCTGGCCTACCCGCCGCTGTCGGGCATCCTCGCGAGCCCGGGCGTCGGCGTCGACTACTACATCTGGTCGCTGCAGATCGCGGGTGTCGGCACCTTGCTGTCCGGCGTCAACCTGATCGTCACCATCGTCAAGATGCGCGCACCGGGCATGGGCCTGATGAAGATGCCTGTCTTCGTCTGGACCTCGCTGTGCACCAACATCCTGATCGTGATCACCTTCCCGATCCTGACCGCCGTGCTGGCCATGCTGGGCATGGACCGCCTGTTCGACACCGCCTTCTTCACCAACGACCGCGGCGGCAACGCCATGATGTACGTGAACCTGATCTGGATCTGGGGCCACCCGGAGGTCTACATCCTGATCCTGCCGGCCTTCGGCATCTTCTCGGAAGTCGTCTCGACCTTCTGCGGCAAGCGCCTGTTCGGCTACACCTCGATGGTGTATGCGACCTGCGTCATCATGGTGCTGTCCTACCTGGTCTGGCTGCACCACTTCTTCACCATGGGCAGCGGCGCGAGCGTCAACTCCTTCTTCGGCATCACGACGATGATCATCTCGATCCCGACGGGAGCCAAGATCTTCAACTGGCTGTTCACGATGTACCGCGGCCGGATCCGCTTCGAACTGCCGATGATGTGGACCGTGTCCTTCATGCTGACCTTCGTCATCGGCGGCATGACCGGCGTGATGCTGGCGATCCCTGCGGCCGACTTCGTGCTGCACAACTCGCTGTTCCTGATCGCCCACTTCCACAACGTGATCATCGGCGGCGTTGTGTTCGGCCTGTTCGCCGGCTTCAACTACTGGGCGCCGAAGATGTTCGGCGTGAAGCTGAACCAGTTCTGGGGCAAGGTCTCGTTCTGGCTGTGGTCGATCGGCTTCTGGGTCGCCTTCACCCCGCCGTACATCCTGGGCTTCATGGGCTACACCCGCCGCGTGAGCCACTTCGAGGACACCTCGGTGCAGTGGCTGTTCCAGGTCTCGCTGTTCGGCACCCTGATGATCGCCGGCGGTATCGGCGCGCTGCTGCTGCAGATCTTCTTCACCTGGAAAGACCGCAAGTCGCTGCGCGACGTGACGGGTGACCCGTGGGATGGCCGTACCCTGGAGTGGGCGACCGCGTCGCCGCCGCCGGACTACAACTTCGCCTTCACCCCGGTGGTGCACGACAACGACACCTTCGCCGACATGAAGAAGAACGGCTACCAGCGTCCGCTGAAGGACTTCGTCGCGATCCACATGCCCAAGAACACCTGGGCCGGTTTCGGCATCTCGGCGCTGTCGTGCGTGGTGGGCTTCGCGATCATCTGGCACATGTGGCTGCTGACCGCCGTGTCCTTCGTCGTCCTGCTGGCCGCGATCATCATCCACACCTTCAACTACAAGCGCGATTACTACATCCCGGCGGAAGAAGTGACCCGCACCGAGGAAGCGCATACCCGTTTGCTGGAAAGCCATGTCTGAGATTAAAACCATGAACGGCGCCCTGAGCGCCGACGAGGTGACCGCGCGCTACATGGTGCGCGAGCACCATCCGGAGCAGGGCACCTTGCTCGGCTTCTGGATTTACCTGATGAGCGACTGCCTCATCTTCGCGTCCCTGTTCGCCACCTATGCGGTGCTGGGCCGTAACTACGCCGGCGGTCCGACCGGCGCCGAGCTGTTCGACCTGTCGCTGATCGCCATTAACACCGGCTTCCTGCTCCTGTCGTCGATCACCTTCGGCTTCGCGATGATCTCGGCCCAGGCCAAGAAAGTCGGCGCGACCATCGGCTGGATGGCCGTCACCGGCCTGCTGGGCCTGGCCTTCCTGTCGCTGGAACTGTACGAGTTCTACCACCTGATCCATGAAGGCGCAGGTCCGCAGCGCAGCGGCTTCCTGACCGCGTTCTTCGCCCTGGTCGGCACCCACGGCCTGCACGTGCTGTTCGGTACCGTGTGGCTGGTGACCCTGATCATCCAGATCAGCAAGCATGGCCTGGGCGCGGAGAACTTCCGCCGCCTGCAATGCCTGTCGCTGTTCTGGCACTTCCTGGATGTGGTCTGGATCTTCGTGTTTACCTTTGTCTACCTGATGGGAGTGCTGCCATGAGCGACCACCACGACCACGGCCACGGGCACGGCGCTCATGGTCACGATCACGGCCACCATGACGTCTATGTGACGCACTACAGCGCCAAGGATTACGCGATCGGCTTCGTGCTGTCGCTGATCCTGACCGCGATCCCGTTCTGGCTGGTGATGGGCAACGTCCTGCCGCCCGACACCACCAAGTATGTGATCCTGGGCTTCGCCGCCGTTCAGCTCGTCGTGCAGATGATTTACTTCCTGCACATGAACGCCAAGTCGGAGGGCGGCTGGAACATGATGGCGCTGATTCTCACCGTCGTCCTGCTGGTCATCGTGCTGGCCGGTTCGATCTGGGTCATGCACCACATGAACGCCAACATGATGCCGGCGATGGGTGGCGCGAGCGACACCCTGCACGGCACCCACGACATGCCGTAATGCAGGCCGGGGACGATCAGGCGGTATCCCAGCCCCAGCCACGCTCCGCGCTTGCGCGGCGTGTGCTGGCGGTGCTGGCCCTGCTGCTGGTCGTGCTGTTCGCAGGACTGGGGACCTGGCAGGTGCTACGCCTGCAATGGAAACTGGACCTGATCGCACGCGTCGACGCACGCGTGCACGCTGCCCCCGTTGCGGCGCCCGGCGCGGCGCAATGGGCGACGGTCTCCAAAGACTCCCACGAATACCGGCGCGTCCAGCTGTCCGGGCACTACCTCTACGCATACACCACCCCGGTCCAGGCGCTCTCCGAGCTCGGCGCGGGTTTCTGGCTGCTCACCCCGCTCTGCACGGCCCAGGGCCACATCGTCTTCGTCAACCGCGGCTTCATTCCGGCCGCCGGCAACCGGGCAGGGCGCTACCCCGCGCGCCGCGCGCAGGGTGCGCCCTGCACGGCCCCGGGCGAGACCGTGACGGTCACCGGCCTGCTGCGCATCAACGAGCCTGGCGGCGGCTTCCTGCGCGAGAACGACCCGGCGGGCAACCGCTGGTACTCGCGCGACGTCGCGGCCATCGGCGCCGCGCGCGGGCTCACCCCGGTCGCCCCCTACTTCATCGACGCCGGCAAGGGCCAGGACCCGACAGGGGCGCCCGAACGCGCGGTCGGTGGACTGACTGTCATTTCCTTCCAAAATAACCACCTCGTTTACGCCTTCACTTGGTATGCTCTGGCCCTGATGGTGCTTGGCGCCTGGTGGTGGGTCGGCCGCCACGGCGCCCGGCACACCGACGACTGAACGGGACACTGGTTTGATGCAATCACCGCTGGATTTCTTCGCCAAGGCGGCCAAGAGCTCGCCTTCGGCCGCGGCCGCGAACGTGGAATTCGCCGCCGGCCACAAGAACATGCTGCAGCTGATCGAGCTGCGCTGGATCGCCGTCATCGGCCAGATCACCACCATCGCGTCGGCTATCCTGATCTTCCGGATCGAGCTGCCGCTGGTGCACATGCTGCAGGTGCTGGCCTGCCTGATCGCCTTCAACATCGCCAGCCACCTGCGCTGGCACGAACACCGGCCGGTATCGAACGGCGAGATGTTCATGGCCCTGCTGGTCGACGTCGCCAGCCTTACCGTGCTGCTCTACCTGTCGGGCGGCACCACCAATCCCTTCGCCTTCCTCTACCTGCTGCAGGTGATCATTTCGGCGGTGCTGCTGGAAGTGGCGTGGACCTGGTCGATCGTCGCCATCACCATCCTGTGCATGGCGGGCCTGGCCATGTACGCCGAGCCGCTCGCGCTGCCCTTCGACCACGCGCGCGGCATCGGCAGCATCTACGTGCAGGGCCTGCTGGTCTGCTTTGCCCTGAACGCGGCGCTGCTGGTGATGTTCATCTCGCGCATCTCGGACAACCTGCGCGAGAAAGCGGCCCAGCTGGCCGGGCTGCGCCAGCGCGCGGCGGAAGAAGAGCACATAGTGCGCATGGGTCTGCTGGCCTCGGGCGCGGCCCACGAGCTGGGCACCCCGCTGGCCACCGTCTCGGTCATTCTCGGCGACTGGAAGCGCATGCCCGAGTTCAAGAAGAATCCCGAGCTGCTGGAAGAGATCACCGAGATGCAGACCCAGCTCAAGCGCTGCAAGTCCATCGTCAGCGGCATCCTGCTCTCGGCCGGCGAGGCGCGCGGCGAGTCGGCGGTGCGCACCACGATCCGCGCCTTCCTCGACGGGCTGGTGGACAAATGGCAGCACAGCCGTCCGGTGCGCGGCTTCACTTACAATAACCGCATCCACGAAGACCTGCCGGTGGCGTCGGATTCCGCGCTCAAGCAGACCATCGACAACCTGCTCGACAACGCGCTCGAGGCCTC
This sequence comes from Massilia sp. DD77, assembly GCF_036961685.1. Taxonomy (NCBI): domain Bacteria; kingdom Pseudomonadati; phylum Pseudomonadota; class Betaproteobacteria; order Burkholderiales; family Oxalobacteraceae; genus Massilia; species Massilia sp. DD77. The sequence goes on along the minus strand of NZ_JBAMDH010000007.1, from coordinate 16,346 downwards.
GCCGGACTGGGTCGGCGTCGATGCCCATATCGAGGACGGCGTACTGCGCCTGGCCGTGGTCGACCGCGGTCCCGGTTTCGCACCCGCCATGCTGGCCCAGTTGGGCAAGCCCTACCAGTCGACCAAGGGCAAGCCCGGCGGCGGCCTGGGCCTGTTCCTGGCGGTCAACGTGGTGCGCAAACTCGGCGGCACGGTCAGTGCGCGCAACCGCAGCGAGGGAGGGGCTGAAGTGGTCCTGAGCCTGCCCCTGTCCGCGATCGAACTCGAAGAGGAAAACCGCGATGTCCACTCCTGAGCCCCTGCTGCTCATCATCGAAGACGACGAAGCCTTCGCCCGCACCCTGAGCCGCTCCTTCGAGCGCCGCGGCTACCGGGTGCTGGTGGCGCACGGCTACGAGGAAGCGGTGGCCGTGCTGCGGGAACACACGCCCGGCTATGCCGTGGTCGACCTCAAGCTCAAGGGCAACAGCTCGGGCCTGTCCTGCGTTCAGCTGTTGCACGAGCACGAACCGGACATGCTGATCGTGGTGCTGACCGGTTTCGCCAGCATCGCCACCGCGGTCGAGGCGATTAAGCTGGGGGCGGTGCAGTACCTGGCCAAGCCTTCGGACGCCGACGACATCGAGGCGGCGTTCGGCCACGTGGCAGGCACCACCGACATCGAGGTCACCAAGCGCTCGACCTCGATCAAGACCCTGGAATGGGAAAAGATCCACGCGGTGCTGGCCGAGACCGACTTCAACATCTCGGAAGCCGCGCGCCGCCTGGGCATGCACCGGCGCACCCTGGCGCGCAAGCTCGAGAAGCAGCGGGTCAAGTGAGGCTTCCTGCCCGCCCGGCCGCGCTGCTGCTGGCCGCACTGGCGCCGGCCCTGCTGGCGGGCTGTGCGGAGGAGCGGGGGCAGTCCGGCTCCCGGGCCGACCCCGAGGCCGGACGCAAAGTGTTCGCGCGCTGCGCCAACTGCCACCAGGTCGGACCGGGAGCCCGCAACGTGTTCGGGCCCGAGCTGAACGGCATCCTCGGCCGCCGCGCCGGTAGCTTGCCCGATTACGAGTATTCGCCGGCCTTGCGCCAGGCCGGCTTCGCATGGGACGAAGCGAAGCTCGCCGCCTTCCTGCGCGACCCCGACGCCGTCGTGCCGGGCAATGCCATGCGCTTCTGGGGCCTGTCCAGCGAACGCCAGGTCGCCGACCTGCTGGCCTATCTGCGCACCCAGCCGGCGCGCTAGCGGCCTAGATGCCGCTCTTGCTGAGGGCGAAGGCGGCCAGGAAGCCGAGCACCGTGATCATCCCCGCGAAGTCATGCGTCTCCTCGAAGGCTTCCGGGATCATCGTATCGACCACCATGGCCAGCACCGCGCCCGCCGCCACCGCCATGGTGGCCGCCACCACTTCCGGCGGCGAGTCGGCGAACACGCTGTAGCCGGCCAGCGCCGCGATGGCCGAGGCCAGGGCGATGCCGCCCCAGATGCCGAAGATATAGCGCGGCGAGCGGCCGGCGCGCTTCATGCCGGCCGCGCTGGACAGGCCTTCGGGGACGTTGGACAGGAAGATCGCGCCGACCGCCACCAGGCTCACGCCGTTCCCGCCCAGCATGGACAGGCCGATCACGATCGACTCCGGGATCCCGTCGAGCAGAGCGCCGATGGCGATGGCCAGGCCGCTGCCGCTGTCCTGGGCCTCGCTCGGCTGACGGCCGCCGGAGCGCTTGCGGTGGCGGGCGCCCTGGCGCGCCAGGAACCAGTTGGCCAGGGTGAACACGGCGGCGCCCGACAGGAAGCCGACCGCGCACGAGGCCAGGCCGTCGGTGGCGTAGGCCTCGTCCATCAGTTCGAAGGACAAGGCGGAAATCAGGACGCCGCTGCCGAAGGCCATGATGGCGGCCGTCAGTCGCTGCGGCACGGCGAAGCGGTAGCCGGCGACGGCGCCCAGCAGCAAGGCGCCGCCGGCCACCAGTCCCCAGAGACCCGCCTGGAGCCAGCTTGGCATGCTCTCCATGGTTTTCTCCGAATGGTCCAGGTATCTTAAGCATTTCCTGCTGCGCAGCTCGCCGGATTGGGCGCCCGAGCGGGAAATGCCATTCCCAGTGCCGCCCGGCTCGGGCACAATTGCGGCATTTGCAGAAACCGGAGGAGTCATGACGCAGCTACGCCTGTCCGGCCCGCATGACGCGCGGGCGCTGGCAGGGATCTGGCGGCGCAGCGTGCGCGCCACCCACGATTTCCTGCGCGAGGAAGATTTCGTCGAGATCGAGCGCCTGGTGGCGGACCACTACCTGCCGCAGGCCAGGCTGTGGGTGATCGAGCACGAGGGCGCGCCGGTCGGCTTCATGGGCCTCAGCGGGAGCCACGTCGACGCCTTGTTCATCGACCCGGCCCACCACGGAGAGGGGCTCGGGCGCGCCATGCTGGAGCATGCGGCCCGGCTGGAAGGCCATCTCACGGTGGACGTCAACGAACAGAACGCGGCGGCCGTCGGCTTCTACGAGCGCATGGGCTTCCGCCGCACCGGACGCTCGCCGCTGGACGACGCCGGGCGCCCGTATCCGCTGCTGCACCTGCGCCAGGACTAATCCGCTTCACCACCTTTCGGACTCTTCATGCGTTTACACTTCTCCCCGCGCGCCGCCGCCCTTTCCGGCGCCGCCTGCGCGGCCCTGTTCGCCGGATGCGTCACCCGGCCATTGCCGCTGGCGCCGGCCGACGAACCCGCCTACGTGGTGCTGGGGGAACAGGGGCAGGGCACGGCCCGTCTCGTTACCCGCGCGCGCGCCTGTCCGGACATCGCGGTCGACGGCCAGGCCGCGCCGATGCGCGTGCGCGTGCCCCATGGCCCGATTCCGCTGCGGCCGAACGCCGACCCGGCGCTGCGCGGCGCGCCGAACAGCGCGGTGCTGGCCTGCGAGTTCCCGCTCCCGCCCGGCGCGCGCAGCGCCAGCGTGCGTGGCCAGGCCCTTGCGCTGCCGGCGGCCGCGCCGCGCCGCATCGTGGTCCTCGGGGATACCGGCTGCCGCCTCAAGAAGGGCACCTGGCAAGACTGCAACGATCCCGCCAGCTATCCGTTCGCCCAGGTGGCCGCCGCCGCCGCCGCATGGAAGCCGGACCTGGTCGTGCACGTGGGCGACTACCACTACCGCGAAGACCCATGCCCGGCCGGCCGGCCCGGCTGCGCCGGCAGCCCCTGGGGCTATGGCTGGGATACCTGGCGCGCCGACTTCTTCGCACCCGGCGCGGCGCTGCTGCGCGCGGCGCCCTGGGTCATGACACGCGGGAACCATGAATCCTGCGCCCGCTCGGGCCAGGCCTTCTGGCGCTACCTCGACCCCCGTCCCTACCAGGCGGGTCGCGATTGCGACCAGCCGCGCGACGATGCGCTGGGCGACCACGGCGATCCCTACGCGGTGCCGCTCGGCAACGGCGCCCAGCTGATCGTGTTCGATACCTCGAACACCAACTGGCGCGGACTGCCCGAGAGCGATCCGCGCCGCGCGCGCTACCGCGACGCCTGGCGCCGGATCGACGCGCTGGCGCGCAACGCGTCCTACAACATCGGTGTCGACCACCATCCGCTGTTCGCCTTCGGCGCCAACCAGGATGCGAAGACGGGCAAGGTCACGCTGTTCGGCGGCGACAAGGGACTGCTGGACGCCTTCGGCGACATGGACAAGGGCTACCTGCCGGCCTCGATCAGCATGCTGCTGTCGGGCCACGTCCACCTGTGGGAGCAGGTCAGCTTCTCCAGCCGCCATCCGACCCAGCTGGTGAGCGGCTTCTCGGGCACCGCCGAGGACACGGTGCCGCTGCCGGCGGCGATTCCGCCGGGGGCCGGGCCGGCGCCGGGCGCGATCGTGGAGCACTTCAGCTCCTGGGTCGACGGGTTCGGATTCATGACGCTGGAGCGCACCGGGGCGGCGAGCTGGGAAGTGGGCGTGTGGGACCGCGAAGGCCGGCGCCGCAACCGCTGCGCGGTCGAAGGCAGCAAGTCGCGCTGCGAGCTGGCCCAGGTGCAGGGAAAGTAGAGAACAAGGTGGTGCATTCGCACAAATGCGATTGCTTTCGTAACACTTTTACGGCAGTATGGATGGGTGGCACCGGCCTGCAACGGCTCGGCGCACGATCAGCTACGGAGCGGCGTCGTCCGCTTCTTTGTCCCCCGCCATATGCGGGGGCTTTTTTTTTGCGCTGTCACCGCTGGGTGTTGAATTTGAACTGCCGAGCTTCGTCGGCGTCCAGATCGCATTCTCACAGGCCAGCGGAGCGGCGATGGCAAAGAAGCGCTTCGGCAGTTGGCTGCGGCGTCCCGCGGCATCGCCCGCGGGTACGTGTGCGTGCTGGTCGCGCGCGACGGCGCCGGCGGCACCCGCGACTTCGTCACCGGACGCGGCGCCCCCACCAAGGATCAACCTCACCAGCACCTGTTGCCCGTGCTCGATTCCGCTGTCCTGCTGGTGACCGATGGGCAGGCCGCTTACCGCTCCTTTGCGCGCGAAGCGGTCATTTCACATGAGTTCGTCGATCTGCGCGCCGGCGAGCGCCTCCGTGGAGCCGTCCACGTCCAAGACGTGAACGCTTGGCATGTGCGCTTGAGGCAATGGCTGGCGCGCTTTCATGGCGTCGCTTCGTGCTACCTGCCGGATTAGCTGGGCTGGCAATGGGCGCTGGACGGGGCGCGCATCGCCACGTTGGAGCGATGCCTGCGCAGCGCGCTCGGCATCTTCAACACATGGCGGCACAGCGCCTTTTTTTGCGCGCAGAGCTGGTCGTCCGCGCTGCAAATTAAAGCTGAGACAGCGGAATCTTGCCGGTGTCGTCGGTATCCAGCTGTTCGATCAGGACATCGAGATCCTGTTCCAGGCGCAGCAGGGTCTGCTCGTCGAGACTCGCCAGCGCGTCCGGCAGCACGCCGGTGAAGGGCATGGGCGCGCGCGCCAGCACTTCGGCGCCGGCGGGCAGCACGCGCAGCGCGACATTGCGCCGGTCGGCGCTTTCGCGGCTGGCCGCGACGAAGCCGCGTTCGACCAGGCTGCGCACCAGGTTGCTGGCGGTGGACTGGTGGATGTCGAGTTCGCGCGCCAGGCTGGTGGCGCCGATGCCGGGCTGGCGCTCGATCACGGACAAGGCCCATAGCTGGGCACCGCCCACGCCGGTGTCGCGTTCGACCTGGCGGAAGTGGGTTTTGACGGCGTTGAAGACGATGCGGAACTGGCGCAAGACCCGCTGTGGCGGCGTATCGGAAGGAAGGGAAGGGGTATCTGGTCGCATGCCGCGATGATACCCGAAGCGGCCCGCCCGCGGCAGGAGGGCGCCGCACCGGCGTGCATATTTTGCTACGCCGTAACGTCACAACGGATGCAGCGCTTCTTTGCTAGCATCGGGCAATGCGAAGCACGCCAGCGAACCCAACCTCCACGGGGACAGGCGCCCTCTCGCGCGCGGCGGTGGCCACATTCCTGCTGGGTCTCGCGTTGACCGTGGTGCTGTGTGCCGGCCTGCGGCAAGCCGAGTCCGAGCGGACGCAGGCCGAGTTTGCGCAGCGCGCGGCGGTGCGCGCCGCCGCCGTCACCCGCGCCTTCGACGAGGCGACGGACGCCTTGCGCGCGACGAACCTGTTCTTCCAGGTGGCGGGCGAGGTGGGCCGCGACCAGTTCGACGCCTTCGCCCAGCCGCTGATCCGGCGCCACGGCTACCTTCAGGCGCTCGAGTTCCAGCGTTTCGTCAGCGGGCGCGAGCGCGCAGCCTTCGAATCCGAGCGGGCCCGCCTGTGGCCGGACTTTTCCATCCGCGAGCGCGGTCCCATCGGCCTGGTGCGCGCGGCGCCGCGCGAACGCTACCTGGTTAACGATTACGTGGTACCGATAGTCGGCAACGAGCCTGTCTACGGCTATGATGCCTTGTCCAATCCCGCGCAGCGCGGCTTCAGCATGCGCGCCGTGGATACCGGCGAGCCGGTGGCCAGCCCGCTGATCGACCTGGTGCAGGGCGAATGGCAGCGCCGCGGCATCCTGATCGCCATGCCGGTCTACCGGCCGGGCGCGCGCCTCGACGGCGTGGCCGAGCGGCGCCAGGCGGCCCAGGGGCTGACCGTGGTGGTGATCGACGTGGCCCTGCTGGTGGGCGGCAGCCTGGATGCCGTGCACCTGCTGGGTGACAGCGACTTTTCGCTGGCGGTGAACGCGGTGGGCGAGGACGGCGTCATGCTGCGGGCGTTCCGCCAGGGCGAGCCGCCTGGTCCGCTGCCCTGGTGGCAGGAGCTGGCCGGCGAGTCCGACCTGCGCCTGGAGCGCGAATTCCAGGTCGGCGGCACGCGCTGGCAACTGGTGGTCGAGCAGCGTCCACCGGGGATCGCGCATCACCTGGCCGAGCTCGCGGCCCTGGCCTTCGGCCTGGTCCTGAGCCTGGCGATGGCGGGCCTGGTGCAGCAGCGCAGCGCGCGCACCCGGCGCATCGAAGCCCTGGTCGACGAGCGCACCTCGGCCCTCGACCTGGCCACCACCTCGCTGCGCCTGTACGAGCGCGCGATCGAGGCCAGCGCCAATCCGATCCTGCTGGTGAGCGCATTGCGGCCGGGCTTCCCGATCGAATACGCCAATCCGGCCTGCGTGCGCACCTATGGCTACCCGGTCGAGGAGCTGGCCGGCCGGCCGCTGGCGATGCTGGGCGGCGACAATGCCGATGAACCCGCCATGGAAGAGCTGCGCCAGGCCCTGCGCGAGCGGCGCGAAGGGCATGCGCTGGTGCGCCAGGAGACCCGCGACGGCGTGGAGCTGTACAGCGACGTGTACATCGCGCCGGTGCGCCGCCCCGGCAGCGTCACCGAGCATTTCGTCGTCACCGTCTACGACGTCACCAAGGCCAAGCGCTACGAGGCCGAGCTCGAGCACCGCGCCCAGTACGACACCCTGACCGGTCTGGCCAACCGCGCGCTGCTGGCCGACCGCATCGAGCGCGCGATCGGCAACGCGGGTGACAAGCCGGTGTGGGCGGTGGCGCTCGACATCGATCACTTCAAGCTGATCAACGATACCCTCGGACGGCGCGTAGGCGACGAAGCCCTGCGCGCGCTGGCGCGCCGCATCGGCACGGCGATGCGCCCGGCCGATACGGCGGCGCGCGTGGGCGGCGACAACTTCATGCTGGTGCTGTGCGGCTGCGCCGACGAGCGCCAGGCCGCGGCGCGCCTGCAGGTGGTGCGCGCCGCCGTGTCCGAGCCGCTCGAGATGGAGGGGCAGGTGCTGGCGCTGGGCTGCACCGCGGGCGTGGCCGGCTATCCGGCCGACGGCAAGGACGCCGAGACCCTGGTCAAGCATGCCGAGATCGCGATGTACCGGGCCAAGGAAACCGGCCGCAACGCGGTGCAGTTCTATGCCCCGCACATGAATGCGCGCGCGATCGACCGGCTGGCGCTCGAAGGCGCCTTGCGCCTCGCGGTGCAGGACAACCAGTTCGAGCTGCACTTCCAGCCCCAGGTGGACCTGGCCAGCGGCTACGTGGTCGGCACCGAGGCCCTGATCCGCTGGCGCCACCCCCAGCTCGGCACCGTGCGCCCGGACCGCTTCATCGGCCTGGCCGAGGAGACCGGCCTGATCGTCCCGATCGGCGCCTGGGTGCTGCGCAGCGCCTGCCGCCAGAACCAGCGCTGGCGTCGGGCCGGCCTGGGGCCGCTGCGGGTGGCGGTGAACCTGTCGGCGCGCCAGTTCGCCGAACCCGACCTGGTCGAGACGGTGGCGCGCGCGCTCGAGGAATCCGGGCTGCCGCCAGACTCGCTCGAGATCGAGCTGACCGAGAGCATGATGATGGCCGACGTCGAAGCGGCCATCGAGACCATGGGCTGCCTGAAGCGCATGGGCGTCAAGCTCTCGATCGACGACTTCGGCACCGGCTATTCCAGCCTGTCCTACCTGAAGCGCCTGCCGGTGGACGTGCTCAAGATCGACCGCTCCTTCGTCAAGGACATCGTCTCCAGCGCCGACAGCGCCGCCATGGTCGACGCCATCGTCTCGCTGGCCCACGGCCTGCGCTTGAACGTGATCGCGGAAGGCGTGGAAACGCTGGAGCAGCTCGATTACCTGCGCAACTGCGGCTGCGACGAGGTGCAGGGCTATGTGTATTGCCAGCCGCAGCCGGTGCAGGACGTCGAGCCGCTGCTGCGCGCCGGCCGCGTGCAGCCGGCGGCGCTCGACGCCTAGCGCTGTGGGCGCTGGCGCACCGTGGGCGCTACGGCGGTCGGCTATACTTCAGCCACGGCGGGTCGCGGCGGACGCGATCCCCACCTTTCACCCAAGCGCACGAAAGCAGGACGATCAGTGGACCAGGAAGAGAAGACGAGCAGGCCCGGCAACCAGGTAGCACGCCATGGAAAACGTCTGGTGGCGGGCGCGAGCCGGCACGCGCAGGCCGGGATGACAAGGGCCAGGGAGCGCCTGCGCGACCGGCCGCTGTGGGAGCAGAGCGCCTTGATCGCCCTGTGGTCGCTGGCCGGGCTCCTGATGGTCTTCTTCGTGTACCTGCTGGCCCTGATTCCGCTCACGCCCGGCATCGAAGACCTGAACCAGGCGCGCACGGCGCGCGCCTCCAAGATCCTGTCGGCCGACGGCAAGGAACTCGGCACCTTCGAGCAGGGCCTGCAGGAGCGGGTCAAGCTGTCGCAGGTGTCGCCGGAAGTGATCAAGGCCCTGATCTCCACCGAGGACCATCGCTTCTATGAGCACCACGGGGTCGACTTCACGCGTATCGCCGGCGCCCTGTGGGCGACCATGAAGGGCGACGCCCAGGGTGGCTCCACCATCACGCAGCAGCTCGCGCGCAACATGTTCCCCGAAGAGATCGGGCGCGCGCGCAGCATCAACCGCAAGATGAAGGAGCTGATCACCGCGATCAAGATCGAGAACACCTACAGCAAGACCGAGATCCTCGAAGCCTACCTGAACACAGTCCCTTTCCTGTACAACGCCTATGGCATCGAGATGGCGGCGCGCACCTACTTCAACAAGCCGGCCGCGCGCCTCGACGTGCTGGAGGCGGCGACCCTGGTCGGCATGCTCAAGGGCACCCACTACTACAACCCGGTGACCAACCCGGAACGTTCGCTCAAGCGCCGCAACGTGGTGCTGTCGCAGATGCGCAAGCACGGCGCCCTGAGCGAAGATCGCTACCGCCAGCTCGCCAAGCGTCCGCTGCGGGTCCGCTTTGCGCGCCTGCCCGACCGCAGCGGGCGCGACGACCACTTCACCGCCCATGTGCGCAAGTGGCTGCTCGAATGGGCCGACGAGAACGACTACAACCTGCAGCTCGACGGCCTGGTGGCCGAAACCACGCTCGACCTGGGCCTGCAGGAAGCCGCGGAGCGCGCGGTCGAGCGCCAGGCCAGCGCGCTGCAGGCGGTCGCCGACGTCGAATGGTCCCAGGCCAGCCTGGTGCGCTCGACGTCGGCCGGCATGTACCAGTCCATGCGCGGCGACGTGAACCCCTTCGCCTATTACTGGAGTTCGCGCCAGCGCACCCTGGACGCCTTCGTGCGCGAGACCGGCGACTACCGGCGCGCGGTCGAGGAGGGCGAGACCCCGGCGGCCGTGCTCAAGCGCCTCAAGGCCGATCGCAAGTTCATGAACGAATTGAAGGCGTCCAAGTCGCGCCTGGAGGCCGGCTTCGTCGCCATCGACCCGGCGAATGGCGAAGTACGCGCCTGGGTCGGCAGCCGCGACTTCGATCGCGACCAGTTCGACCACGTGGCCCAGGCCCTGCGCCAGCCGGGATCGACCTTCAAGCCTTTCGTCTATGCGGCGGCGCTGGAAAAGGGCATTGCCCCGGACCAGACCTACCGCGACGTGGTGCAGGACATCCGCGCCGCCGACGGCACCGTCTGGCGCCCGACCGACATGTCGGGCAACAGCGGGCGCAGCATGACCATGCGCGACGGCCTGATCTACTCCAAGAACACCATCACCGCCCAGGTGATGCAGGAAGTCGGCCTTCCGCCCATCGTGCGCCTGGCCCAGGGCATGGGAATCCGCCAGAGCAAGCTCTCGGCTGTGCCTTCGCTTGCGCTGGGCACCAGCCCCGTGACCCTGCTCGAGATGGTCAGTTCCTATGCCACCATCGCGGCACAGGGCGAATACCGCAAGCCCGTGTTCGTGCGCCGCATCCTCGACCGCGACGGCCGCGTGGTGGCCGATTTCGCCGCCGCCGTGCCGGAGCGCGCGCTGTCGCAGGAAACCGCCGTCACCCTGATCGACATGCTGCGCGGCGTGGTCACGCGCGGCACCGGCGGCGGGGTGCGCTACCGATTCGGGATCCAGGGCGACGTCGCCGGCAAGACCGGCACCACCCAGAACAACACCGACGGCTGGTTCATCCTGATGCATCCGAACCTGGTGGCGGGCGCCTGGGTCGGTTTCAACGACAACCGGGTCACGATCCGCAGCACCTACTGGGGCCAGGGCGGCCACAACGCGGCCTTGCTGGTGGGCGACTTCTTCCGCTCCGCCCTCGACAGCGGCAGGCTGGACCGGGAAGCTTTGTTCCCGGGCGGCCGTCCGCAGGCTGCGCCGCGCTACGAGGAAGAGACCGAGGAGGAATTCGAGGAACTGCCGGGCGACATGCCGGTGGAAGTCATGGTGCCCGAAGAAGAAGCCGAGCCGGCGCCTCAGCCGACCCAGGAAGAAATCGACGAGGCGAACGAGGAGGTGCCCGTCGAGGAGCGCTCGATTCCTCCAAGCGAGATCGCGCCGCCGCCACCGCCCACCCAGGTGCAGGGCGCGCCCGCGGTCGACGGATTCTGATCAGCGCGCCGCGGCTTCGCGCTCCCGCTCCGGGGCGCGCAGCAGCGGGTAGGGGTTGAGCGCGCCGCCGGCCGCATAGATTCCGTAATGCAGGTGCGGCGGCGTGCCTTTCGCGTTGCCGCTGTCGCCCACATAGCCGAGCACGCGGCCCGGCGCCACCCGCATGCCGGCGTGCACGTCCGCATAGCCGTCCAGGTGGGCGTAGTAATGGCGCTGCCCGGCCGGGCCGAGCACCCAGACCACCAGGCCGCCGAGGCGGTTGGTCCCGACCCGCAGCACGATCCCCTCGGTGCTGGACAGCACCGGCGTGCCGCGCCTGGCGAAGATGTCGATCCCTTCGTGCCGGCGGCCTGCGCCGCGGGCGGCGTGCCAGGTGTCGCGCAGGCCCGCGGCGCGCACACCCTGCACCGGCATGGCGAGCGTGGCGGGCGCCGGCATCGCCGTCAGGCGCATCGCATACAGCAGATGCCGGAGCCAGGGCTCGATCAGGGCGAAGCCCAGGAGCAGGATGGCGGCGAGCAGGATACTGCGCAGGAAGCTCCGCATGGCGTCCCTATCGAAGTCGTTCCCGGACAGGTATGGGCGCAAGGCCCGATTTACAAACCCGGCTCCCCTGGCGTCAGGCGGCGCTGGCGGCGGACGTGCTGTCCTTGCCTTGCGGGGCAGCGTCCTCGGGCGCCGCGCAGGCCGGGAAGCTGACCGTAAAGGTGCTGCCGCAGCCCTGTCCCGGGCTCTCGACGTGGACGCTTCCTCCGTGCAAGGCCGCCAGCTGCTTGACCAGGGCCAGGCCCAGTCCCAGACCGCCCTGGGCGCGGTCGATGCTGGTCGGACCCTGGACCAGGACGTCGAAGATCACCGGCAGCAGCTCGGGCGCGATGCCCACGCCGGTATCGCTGACCTCGACCACGGCGCGGCCCGCGACACAGCGTGCGCGCACCGCGATGCTGCCGCCCGCCGGGGTGTACTTGATGGCGTTGTGCAGCAGGTTGTCGATGATCTGTTCCAGGCGGGTACGGTCGCCGTCGACCCAGGCGTCCTCGACTTCCACGCTCCACTGGTGGCTGCCGGCGTCCACCAGCGACTTGGCCGAGCAGCAGGCGCGCAGCAGTTCGGCCAGGTCGACACGGGCATGCTGCAGCACGATCTTGCCCGACAGGATGCGCTGGACGTCGAGCAGGTCGTCGACGATGCGGGTGAGGTGGCGCATCTGGCGGCGGCTGATCGTGCGCGCATTGGCCGCGAGCTCCGGCTTCACGGATGGCATGTCGAGCACCGCCATGGCGCCCGAAATCGCCGCCAGCGGATTGCGCAGTTCATGCCCCAGCATGGCCAGGAAATTATCCTTGGCCCGGCTCTGGGCCTCGGCCAGCCTGCGCGCATGCTGCTCGCTCAGCAGCAGCTGTTCGCGCTCGTCCTGCAGCGACTGGCGCGCGCCGCTTTCGCGCGCCAGCGCTTCGCTGGTGTGATGCAGGCCGCTGAGCAGGGCGTCGACCTCCTCCACCCGGGTCGGCTCCGGGCGCGGCAGGGCGCGCTGGCCCAGCGAGCGCGCCGCCGCCGCCGCATGGCGCAGCGCGGCCTCGAGCTTGTTGCCCAGGAAGGCGGCCACCGCGAGGGCCAGGCCCATCAGCAGCATCAGGGCCATGGCCGCGTACAGGGTCGCGGTGCGCGCGGCCGCTTCGATCTCGGCGACCGGCACGCCGATCACGACCGTCCAGTTACTGGTCTGGGAGCGGGTGAAGACGCCATAGACTTCGGCGCCGTCGTGGGTGGTGTGGCGGAACACACCGCTGCTGGTGGCGCGGGTGGCGGCCAGGAAATCGGGACGCATCGGCTTGCCCACGGTGCTGCCCGCGTGGCGGTTGCGCACCAGGGTGGTGCCGGTGGCGTCGAAGATGCCGACCACCCAATCGCGCCCGAGCGCGTCGTGGTTCAGGATGCGCTCGAAGTGGCGCACGTCGAAGATCTGGCTGACGATGTAGTGCTTGCCGCCCCCGACCGGCGCCGGTACGTCGACCGACACCGTCGGCCGCTGCGACAGGGCGCCGATGAAGTAGCCGGAGACCCGCGTGCCGCGTTCCGGCGTCACGTGGGCGGCCCAGGCCCCGGCCTTGGCCGGCAGCGGCGTGCCGTAGGGGACCAGGGTATTGAACAGGCCCCGTCCACGCTGGTCGGCCAGCATGGTCCAGGACCACAGGCTGCCCTCGTTGATCGACGTGGCCCAGCGGTGCAGGCGTTCGTAGTCGCTGCTGCGCAGGCTTTCCGAGTGGGCAATGCCGCGCAGCGAGGACTCGGCGGCGGCGATTTCGCGGTCGATCTGGAAGGCCGTGGCGCGCGCCATTTCCTTGACACTGCCGATGCGCGACTCCCTCTCCCAGTCCAGCAGCATGGACAGCCCGATCCAGAAGGCGATCGCCACTGGAAGCAGGATGGCGGCCGCCATCAGGAACAGGTAGGTACGTGTCTTCATCCGTCGTTGCGCAGTACAGGGAGGCGGGCACGATACCGTGCTCGGCAACAATCATTGTACTGGCATTAAGTTTTTCTTGTCAGATATTTGTCGTCAAGGCAACTTTTGTGACGGCGCATCCTTATCTGGGCGTGGAGGGGGTTTTCCAGCCGCGGCCGCGGGCCGCCGCTTCGCCCTCCGCGTCCAGGGGCGCACCCGCGATGCGGGCATCGATCGCGTCCAGCACGGCCGGCGGCAGGGCGCTGCCGGCCTGCCGGTAGCTTCCCTCCGCCTGGGACGGGCTTTCGGCCAGCACAGGAATGCGCCATGTATCCCCCTGGCGGCAGGCCAACCCGGCCGAGGGGCCGTAGACAAAACCGCGGCAATAGCCGCCGTCGCGGGCGGCGAAACTGATGCTCACCCGGGCCACGCCGGTCCTGGCGCCGCTCGGCTGCTGGTCGAGCGCCTGCGCCAGTTCGCCGTGGGCGGCCAGGGTCCCGCCATCGCCTCCGATCGCGGGCTGGGCGCCACCGCCCGGCCCGTTCTGGCCCAGCAGGATGCCGAGCGCCAGGGACGCGGCCAGCGCGCCCCATTCCGGCCAGGACCAGCGCCGCCGGGCCGGCCGCTGCGGCTGCTCGGCCGGCTGGACCCGGCGCACGCGGGCCGCGTTGAGTTGCACCACCCGCGCCGCCAGGTCGGGCTGCAGCCGTTCAGGCACGGGTTCGTCGAGGATGGCGGCGAAGGCGCCGGACACGTCGCGGCGCAGGGCGCGGTGGCGTTCCACGGCGGCGGCCACCAGGGGATCGTCGCGCATGGCCTGCTCGACCGCGGCGCGCTGGACCGGGTCCAGTTCGCCGTCGGCGTAGGCCATCAAGGTAGCATTGTCGAAAGTCATGATTTCCTCGCCGGTGGGTCGGCCTATGGTTTGTCGGCCAAAAGTTGCTGGAGGGCGTCGCGGGCCCGGGCCAGGCGGCTGGTCAGGGTGCCGACCGGGATCTCGAGCACCTCGGCCGCTTCCTTGTAGGGCAGGCCGTCGACCAGGACCAGGCCGACCACCAGCCGGTGCTCCTCGGTCAGGAGGCTGATCGCCTTCTGGACCGCCAGCCGCTGCTGGTGGGCGGCGGCCTGGTTGTCGCCGACGTGCTCGCCTTCTTCCTCGGGCGCGAACAACTCGGCGCGCCGGGTCCGGCTGCGCACCTCGTCGATCCAGGCGTTCTTGATGATGCGGAAGATCCAGCTGTCGAGACGGGTGCCGGGTTCCCACTGTTCGCTGCGGCCGAGCGCGCGCTCCATCGCGATCTGCACCAGGTCGTCGGCGTCTTCGCGGTGGAAAGTCAGCGCACGCGCGAAGCGGCGCATGCGCGGCAGCAGGGCGGCAATGTCCTTGTCCAGCATGGTGTCGTCAGGTATCCATAGGGAGAAAACGAATGGGCGAGGGATTTTCTTCCCTGTCCCGGGCGTTATTCCTTCATTCTTCCAATCATATATGATCTGCGCATGAAGTTCCTTCTCGTAAATATCAAGAAGCCGCGCACCGCGCTGGCGATCGCAGCCCTGGCCGCCGCCGGCCCGGCCTGTGCCCAGCTCGGCTTGCCGCGCCTGCCGCTGCCCCAGCAGATCGGTCCGGTCGAGCTGGAGCGTCTGCGCCGGCCCGCGGAACAGCTGCTCCAGCGTGCGCCGCTGCCGGAGCTCGGCGGCTTGCGGCTGGATACGGTGCGTGCGCTGCTGCGCCGCCATCCCGCGCTGCTGGAAGCCGATCCGCGCGGCGAGCCGGCCGTGCGCGGCGAGGTCCTGGCCTGGTCGCCCAGTACCGCCGCGCTGGAGGCCGCCGCGCAGGCCGGACTCGTGGTCGTGCGCGAGGAAGCCTTGGCGGCCCTCCATGAGAGGCTGGTGGTGCTGCGCGTGCCCGCCGGCGCGGCGACGGCGGAGCTGGTCGAGCGCCTGCGCGTCCTCGATCCGCAAGGGATCTATGACTTCAATCACGTCTACACCGGCAGCGGCGCCGCGCCGGGCGTACCGGAGGGCCGCGGCGCAGCCCAAGGGGTACGCGGCGTCGGCCTGGTCGACGGCGGGGTCGACGCCGCGCACCCCGTGTTCGGCGGCGCCGCCGTTACGCGCTGGGGCTGCGGCGGCCGTCATGTTCCGGACGCCCATGGGACGGCGGTGGCGGCGCTGATGGTGGGACGCTCCGAAGTCCTGCGCGGCGCCGCGCCGGAAGCGGCCTTGTACGCAGCCGACGTCTACTGCGGCGACCCGGCCGGCGGCGCCGCCGACCGCATCGCGGCGGCGCTGGATTGGCTGGCCCGGCAGCAGGTCGGGGTGATCAACATCAGCCTGGTCGGACCGCCCAACGCCTTGCTGGGACGCGCCGTCGCCGCCATGCAGGAGCGCGGGCATCTGCTGGTGGCGGCGGTCGGCAACGACGGTCCCGGCGCGCCGCCGCTGTATCCCGCGAGCTATCGGGGCGTCGTCGGCGTCACCGGCGTGGACCGGCGCGGCAAGCCGCTGCCGGAAGCGGCGCGCGGGCCGCAGGTGATGTTCGCCGCGCCCGGCAGCCAGATGGTGAGCGCCGCGCCTGGTGCGCCGCCTTACCGGCAGGTGCGCGGCACCTCGTTCGCGGCGCCCATCGTGGCCGCCTTGCTGGCGGGACGCCTGCCGAAACCGGACCGGCTTGCGGCTGCCGCCGCGCTGAAGGACCTGGCGGCCGAGGCGGCGGGCGGCAAGCCAGGCAGCGTCAGTAATGAAACTGGATACGGCATCGTGGGCGCGAGCCTGCGCACCGATCCATCCGCACTGCGCTAAAATTATTTTCAGCTGGATGGAAGAAAACGTCTCCACGCTTCGTTTTCCTTGCAAGGGCAGCGGATAGTCCGCGCCACCCACAAGGAGAAACCAAGATGAAGATCAAGCACATCGCCAAGTACGCCGCCATCGCCCTCGCCATCGGCATGACCCATGTCGCCCACGCCCAGCTGCTAGGCGGATCACTGGGCGGCTCACTGGGCGGCTCGCTGGGAGGGTCATTCGGCGGCATGGCGGGCGGCGCCGGCGGCATGGGGCGCCTGGGTGGTCTTGACGCAACCAACAGCCTGCGCGGCGATGTGCGCGGCGCCGGCGGTGCGGA
>NZ_JBAMDH010000069.1:0-11599 GCF_036961685.1 Massilia sp. DD77 | reverse complement strand
GCTCGGCCAGCGCCGCGACCGGGGCATTCACCGGGGTGGCGGCATCACGCACCGCGGCGCCGGCCGGCATCGGGGCAAGCGTCACGCCGCGCTGCTGCTGGCGCTCGATCGCGCGCCCGATCTGGTAGTGCAGCGCTTCTTCATCGATCGGCTTGGTCAGGAAGGCGTCCATGCCGCAGGCCAGGTAGCGCGCGCGGTCCTCGCCGGTGGCGTTGGCGGTGAGCGCGACGATCATCACGTGCTGGTCGATGACCGGCGCTTCCATGGTGCCGCCGGCGCGGATCAGGCGGGTGGCGGTGGCGCCGTCCATCTCGGGCATGCGGCCGTCCATCAGGACCAGGTCGTAGCGCGTGCGCGAGCAGGCCTGGACCGCCTCGGCGCCGTTGGCGACCACGTCGACCTGGTGCCCCATCTCCTCGATCATCAGGCGCGCGATGATCTGGTTGGTCGGGAAGTCCTCGGCGCACAGGATGCGCAGGCGGTGGCTGTGCGGTGCGCGCGCCAGCAGTTCGGCCTGGGGCGGCTCGACGCCGTCGCGCAGCGGCAGCAGCACGCTGAACACGCTGCCCTTGCCCTCGGTGCTGTTGACGCCGATGGTGCCGCCCATCAGCTCCACCAGCTGGCGGCAGATCGCCAGCCCCAGGCCGGTGCCGCCGTAGCGGCGGGTGGTGGTGGTGTCGGCCTGCTCGAACTTCTGGAACAGGCGCGGCAGCGCCGCGGCCGGGATGCCGATGCCGGTATCGCGCACCGTGAAGCGGATCATGTGGCCGCGCTCGCCCTCCGCCGCCACGTCCTTCGGCTGGTCGTCGGGCCGGCGCTCGACCTCGACCCGCACCCCGCCCGAGCGGGTGAACTTGAAGGCGTTCCCGACCAGGTTGACCAGCACCTGGCGCAGGCGCGTCGGGTCGCCCACCACGAAGCGCGGCAGGTCCTCGCCCAGGGTCACCGAGAAGTCCAGGCTGTGGGCCGCCGCCTGCTCCTGGAACAGGCTGGCCACGTTGGTGATCGCCGTGTGCAGGTCGAAGTCGATGCTTTCGATACTCAGCTTGCCGGCCTCGATCTTGGAGAAGTCGAGCAGGTCGTTGATGATCGCCAGCAGGGCCTGGGCATTGGCCTGGCCGCGCAGGATCTGGTCGCGCGTGGCGTCCTTGATCGCGCCGTCGCGCAGCGCGAAACCGAGCATGCCGATCACGCCGGCCAGGGGGGTGCGCATCTCGTGGCTCATGTTGGCCAGGAACTCGGATTTCTGGCGCGTCGCGTCCTCGGCGCGCTGCTTGGCCTGGCGCAGGAATTCCTCGTTCTCCTGCAGCGCGCGGTAGGCGTTCTGCAGTTCGTTGGTCTGGGCCCGCACCCGCCGCTCCTGCTCACGCAGTTCCTGGGTCTGGCGTTCCAGCACCCGGTTCTGGTGCTCGACCTGCTCGGTGCGCGCGCCCACCTGGCGCTCCAGGCGCTCCTTCTGGTGGCGCAGGCCGGCCAGGCGCATGCGCAGGGCGACGTAGACCGCGGTGCAGAACAGCGCCGCCGCGCCGATGCGGAACCAGGGCGTGCCCCAGGGCGGCGGTTCGATCGTGATCGCCAGCGCCGCCACGTCCTCGCTCCACACCCCGTCCTTGTTGGCGGCGCGCACCCGGAACACATAGGTGCCCGGCTCCAGGTTGGTATAGGTGGCGAAGCGCTTGTCGGCGCCGGTCTGGACCCAGCCCTGGTCGAAGCCGTCGAGCCGGTAGGCGAAGCGGTTGCGCTCCGGCGCGGCGAAGTGCAGGGCCGCGAATTCCAGGGTCAGCACCGCCGCGTCGACAGGCAAGGTGATCTGGTCGGCATGCTCCACCGGCCCGCTCAGGACGCCCGGCATGGCCTGCTCGATCGGACGGTTGAATACCTGCAGGCCGGTGATCACGGCGCGCGGCGCGCTGTGGTTGTCGCGGATGGCGCGCGGATCGAAGGCGGTGATGCCGTTGAAGCCACCGTAGTACAGGGTGCCGTCCGAGGCGCGCAGGGCCGAGGCGTCGAAAAAGGCGCCCTCGGTGATGCCGTCGGCCGAGGTGTAGCTGCGCCAGCGCCCGGATTTCGGGTCGAAGCTGGACAGGCCGCTGGAGGTCGAGACCCAGATGCGTCCGTCGGCGTCTTCCAGCATGGCGGCGACGGCGTCGTCCACCAAGCCGTCACGGGTGGTGTAGCGCACGAAACGCACAGAGCCGTCGGCGGCCGTGATCATGCGGTTCAAGCCGCCCGCGGTCCCGACCCAGACGTCGCCGCGGCTGTCCTCCATCAGGTAGTGGATCTCGTCGTTGCTCAGCGTGTTGGTCTGGTAGGGGTCGTGGCGGAAGTGGCGGAAGCGCCCGCTCTTGCGGTCGAGCAGGTCGAGGCCGTCGAAGGTACCGACCCAGAAGCGGCCACGCGAATCCTCCAGCAGCGGACGGGTGATGTCGTCGGCCAGGCTGGCCATGCGGCCCGCATCGTGGCGGTAGCTGACCACTTCCTGGCTGACGGGGTCGAAGCGGTGCAGGCCGCCGAGCGAAGTGATCCACACGTAGCCGTCGCGCGCGGCCAGCATGCCGCGCACGTTGTTCGCTTCGGCGTCGCCCGGCAGCAGCTTGCGGCGGAAGCGCCCGCTGCGCGGATCGAAGCCGGTGATGCCGCTGCGGCTGCCGATCCACAGCACGCCGTCGCGGTCGCGCGCCAGCGCGGTCGCCGGCGTGTCGATCAGGCTGTTCGGGTTGGCGGGATCGTGGCGGTACACGACGGCCTTGCCGGTGGCCGGGTCGAGCAGGCTCAGGCCCGTGGTGCTGCCCACCCACAGGCGGTTGCCCTCTTCCATCAGCACGCGCACCCTGCTGTCGGCCAGCGAGTCGGGCGCGCCGGGCCGGGCGACGATGCGGGCGAAGCCGCCGCTGTCCAGGTCCGCGCGCGACACCCCGCTGTACCAGGTGCCGACCCAGAAGGTGCCGACGCTGTCGCGATACAGGGCGGAAACGTAGTTGTCGGCCAGGCTGCGGCGGTCGGTGACGGTGTTGCGATAGGCGTCGAAGCGGTCGCCGCCCACGCGCCAGCGGTACAGGCCGTCGTCGTGCGAGCCGGCCCAGAGGGTGCCGTCCTGGTCCTGGTAGAGGGTGGTGATCCAGTACGGGCCGATGCCGTCCGCCGTGCGGTAGCGGCGCACCCGGCCGCGCTCCGCGCCTTCCAGGGCGTGGCGTTCGAGGCCGCCGAAGCGCCCCACCCACAGGCGCTGCCCATCGTCCACCAGGAGCGCGTGCACCGGGGTATCGCGCTTGAGGAGCCCGGCGGGATGGTGGTCGAAGCGGGTGCGCGCCGGGCCGAAGCTGTCCAGGCCCGCCGCGGTGCCGATCCACAGGCGCCCGCTGGCGTCCAGCGCCAGCGCGGTGATGCCGTCGTCGCTCAGGGTGCCGGGTTCGCCCGGTTCGCGGTGCCAGCTGGTGAAGCGCTTGCTCACCATGTCGAAGTGCTGGAGGCCGTCGCCGGTGCCGATCCACAGTCCGTCGCGGCCGTCGCTGATCATGGTCTTGATGTGGCGGTTGCCGTTGCCGCGCCGCGAGGTTTCGTTCGGCAGGAACAGGGTGAAGCTGCGCGTGGCCGGGTCGAAACGGTTCAGGCCCCCGTCGGTGCCCAGCCACAGCTGGCCATGGCGGTCGACGTGCAGCGCGCGCACCCAGTTATCGGCCAGGCTCTTCGGGTTGCCCATCTCGTTGCGGTAGGTGATGAAGCGGTAGCCGTCGAAGCGCGAGACGCCGGACTGGGTGCCGAACCACATGAAGCCGTCGCGGTCCTGGACCATCGACAGCACCGACTCCTGGGGCAGCCCGTGCTGCACCGACAGGTGGTCGAAGCGCAGGGTGGGCTCCGGGGCGGCCATCGCGGACGGCGCCATGGCCAGGGCCAGGACCAGCAGGAACAGGCGCACGAAGACCGTCATGATGCGAAGAAGGACAGGACGTCGTGGCGGCGCGCGAGCGTATCGCGCTCGCCCAGGCGGATCAGTTCGCGCGTGTAGCTGGCCTCGAACAGCAGGTAGGACGCGAGCGCGGAACCGCGCGATTCGAGCGCGCCGATCCCGCCCAGCAGGGTGCGCACCGGCGGGGGCAGGCTGCGCACGTGGCGCGCGGCGATGTCGTCCAGGCGTTCGCTGGGCGCGATGACCAGGAGCTTGACCGGCTTGAGCGCCATGCCGGCGCGCGCCTCCTCCGGGATGCGCGCCAGGGTATGGTTGACCCGCTGCACGCGCTCGACGTCCACCGCCAGGCTGTCGAGGAAGATCGAGGACAGCGCATGGCCGGCCACCTGGGCCAGGCTAGGGTAGCCGCCGCTGTTGACGTCGTCGCGCGCCGGCTCGGTCATGCGGCCGGCGCCGATCACCAGCACCCGGGTGGCGCCCAGGTGGATGGCGGGCGCGATCGGCGCCAGCTGGCGCATCGAGCCGTCGCCGCAATACTCGCGCCGGCCGGCCAGGTACAGGGGCACGGCCGGGAAGATGAAGGGGATCGCGCTCGAGGCCAGCAGGTGCTCGACCCCGATCTGGGTCGCCAGCGCCATGCGCTGGTGGCGCACCCAGGGCTCGATCGGCGCGGCGCTCTGGTAGAAGGTCAGGTGGTGGCCGCTGCTGTACGACGAGGCGGTGATGGCCAGCGCGTGCAGCACCCCGTCGGCGAGGGCCGCGTCCAGGCGCGGCAGATCGAGCGCATGGTGCAGCAGGCCGGCCAGGGGCGTGTTGTCGAGCAGGGACTGGGGCGGCGCGGCACGCCATTTGCGCAGCAGCCAGCCGAAGGACAGCAGCGAGAGCCAGCGCGCGCCCGAGCCCAGCACGGCCAGCGAGTCGGCCCGGTAGACCTGGTGCGCGGCCACGTCTTCCCACACCGCCAGCAGGCCGCGCACCCCGCTCGCGAAATCGTCGGCGCGGCACGCAAGGGCGGTCGCATTGAGCGCGCCGGCCGAGGTGCCGCAAATGATGTCGAACGGGGTTTGGGGGGCGCTGCGGCCGGCTTCCACCAGGATCTGCTGCACCGCATGCAGCACGCCCGCCTGGTAGGCAGCCCGGGCGCCGCCTCCGGTCAGGATCAGCCCGGTTTTTTGTTTACTATCCACTCTGCAAGCTTAGCAAACCTGGGCTAGCTTTAGGGAAATATGTCCTGTTTACTTAACCATTAATCACCTTTTGCCACGCCTTCGCGTCGCGGATCCGCACCACCGAACCACAGCGGCACCCCATGGATGTCCATGCGCTGGATGCCGTGCAGGCCCGAGGTCTGTTCGCTTTGCCGGATCTTGTGGCCGCGCGCCTGGAGCGCCTCGACGGTGGACAGCGGGAAGCGCCCTGCTTCCAGCTCGGTCGGCCCGTTGCGGCTGCCGAAGTTCGGCAGCGAGATCGCCTGCTGCACATTGAGGCCCCAGTCGATGGTCCCGACCAGCACCTTGGCCACGTAGTTGATGATGGCCGGCCCGCCGGGCGAGCCGACCGCCAGCACCAGCTTGCCGGTCTTCCTGTCGAACACCACGGTCGGCGACATGGCGCTGCGCGGGCGCTTGCCCGCCTCGACGCGGTTGGCCACCGGGCCGTTGGCGTCGCGTGCATCGAAGGAGAAATCGGTGAGCTGGTTATTGAGGAGGAAGCCGCCGACCATCTGGCGCGAACCGAAGGCGTCCTCGATGGTGGTGGTCATGGCCAGGCCCATGCCGTAGCCGTCGACCACGGCCACGTGCGAGGTGGACGGGGTTTCGATGGCGTTGTCCTTGCCCCAGCGCCAGGCCGCTTCCAGGCCCGGCGGCATGCCGGCCGGCGCCTCGCCCATCGAGCGCTGGCCGACCAGCGCGGCGCGCCTGGCCAGGTAGGACTTGTCGATCAGGCTCGCCACGCCCCGGCCCGGCAGGGGCACGAAGTCGGTGTCGGCGGCGTAGCGGTTGCGGTCGGCGTAGGCCAGGCGGCCCACTTCCGAGAACACGTGCAGGGCCTGCGGGCCCGGCACGCCATCGACCGGCGCGAGCGATTTCATGTCCATGGTTTCGAACATGCCCAGCATCTGGGCCACGGCGATGCCGCCCGAGGACGGTGGCGGCATGCCGCACACGCTGTAGCCCCGATAGTCGCTGCAGACCGGCGTGCGCAGTTTGGGCTGATAGCCGGCAATGTCGGCGGCCGTGAGCAGGCCCGGGTTGGTCGGGTGATTCGCCACCTTGGCCGCGATCGCGCGCGCGATGTGGCCCGTGTAGAACACGTCCGCTCCGCCTTCGGCGATCTCGCGCAGGGTCTTGGCCAGCAGCGGGTTCTTCAGCACATGGCCGACCGGCCAGGGCTTGCCGTCCGCATCATAGAAATAGGCCGCCGCCGCCGGGTCCTTGCGCAAGTGGGCGTCGTAGCGCAGCAGCGCATGCAGGCGCTCGCTGACCGCGAAGCCTTGCTCGGACAGGCGGACGGCCGGTTCGAACAGCGCCTTCCAGGGCAGCTTGCCGTGCTGGCGGTGCGCCAGTTCCAGCATGCGCAGCACGCCCGGCGCGCCCACCGAGCGTCCGCCGACGACACCCTCGACGCGCGAGAGCGGCTTGCCGTCGGGGCGCTGGAACAGGCGTTCGTCGGCCTTGGCTGGGGCGGTTTCGCGGCCGTCGAAGGCCTGGGTCTGCTTGCCGTCATAGTGCACCAGGAAGGCGCCGCCGCCGATGCCCGAGGATTGCGGCTCCACCAGCGTCAGGACCAGCTGGGTGGCGATGGCGGCGTCGATCGCGCTGCCGCCCTTCTTGAGGATCTGGTAGCCGGCATCGACCGCGAGCGGATTGGCCGCGGCGACCATGTATTTCCTGGCGGGCCAGCCGGCCTTGTCGCGGTAGCCGGTCGCCGCTTCGGGCGCGGCCTGGCGGGTGTCCTGGGCCTGGACGGGGAACTGGAAGGCGCTGGCAAGCGCCAGGCCAAGGGCAAAAAATTTGAATCGGTTCAAATCGGCTCTCCAAAAGCAAGGCGGGCGCGCAGCATGGAACACACCATGAGACGCGCCCGCACTCCCCGCATCCTACAGCATCTGCGGGTTGCTTTCAGGACAAGAGCTTATTTCGGCTGCATGCGGATCGCGCCATCCAGGCGGATCGTTTCGCCGTTGAGCATCACGTTTTCGATGATGGCCTTGGCCAGGTGCGCGTATTCCTTCGGCATGCCAAGGCGTGGTGGGAACGGGACCATCTTGCCCAGCGAGTCGCGCACTTCCTGCGGCATGCCCATCAGCATCGGGGTCTCGAAGATGCCCGGGGCGATGGTCATCACGCGGATGCCGCTGCGCGCCAGGTCGCGCGCCATCGGCAGGGTCATGCCGGCAACGGCGGCCTTGGACGAGCCGTAGGCGGCCTGGCCGATCTGGCCGTCGAAGGCCGCGACCGAGGCGGTGTTGATGATGATGCCGCGCTCGCCGTATTCGCCGGCGTCAAGCTTGCCCATCGCATCGGCGGCCAGGCGCGCCATGTTGAAGGTGCCCACCAGGTTGATGTTCACCGCGCGCTGGAAGGCGTCCAGCGGGTGCGGGCCGTCCTTGCCCACGGTCTTGACCGCCGGGGCCACGCCCGCGCAGTTGACCAGGCCGCGCAGCGTGCCCATCGCGGTCGCCGCGGCGACCACGGCCAGGCCATCGGCTTCCGACGTGACGTCGCACTTGACGAACTGGCCACCCAGCTCGGCCGCCAGGGCGGCGCCCGCTTCGGCCTGCACGTCGGCGATGACGACCTTGCCGCCGGCTTCCGTGATCATGCGCGCAGTGGCCGCTCCCAAGCCCGACGCGCCACCGGTGACGATGAACACATTGTTCTGAATTTGCATGGTTTTCCCTTGTAGAAGTTCATATGACGCTGCATGGACGCCAGGCCGCCTTGTGGTTGACCTTTACGTAAACGTCAAGCAGCGGCATTGTAGCGAACTTTTGCCAAGAAAAACCATGTTTCATCAAAAGCATTGCATCGTGGTGCCGTTGCGCGTGCACAGCCGGCCGCTGCTGTTGACGGCGGCGTTGCCCACGCCGGTCGCGTAAGACGTGCCCTTGCTGTCGGTGCAGACGTTGCCCTGGCATGTGCCGATCTGGACGCTGCTGGGCGCGGTGGGCGTGGGCGCGGCGCTGGGCGGGGCGGTCACGCGGCCGTAGGGATGGGCCGAGGGCGCGGCAATGCGCGGCGTCGGCTCGATGCGCAGCTGGGCGCCGGCGCGGCGCGGCGCGGGCTTGGCCTTGGGATCCTTCGTCGGCGGCTGAGCCTTCTGGCCGGGTTCGGGCTGCGGCGGCTGAGGAGCGGGACGCGCCGACGGGTCGGGCTCGTCCTGGCGCTGCCGGGCCTGCTGGGCGGGGGCGGCGCGCTCCTCCTGGGCTTGCGGGCTGGCCTCGGCGGCGGGCGCCGGGGCCGCCGGGCTCGTCTGCGCCGCCTGGGGATTCAGCACCGGGCCGTAGACGGGCCCGGCTTCGCGCGGTTTTTCCTGCGGCTTGGGCGCGGCGCCCGTGGCCTGGGCCTGGGCCTGGGTCTGGGCCTGTGCAGCGCCTGCCGCCGGGAGTGCGACGAGCAGCGCCAGGATGTGGCTAAATGGGTTCATGGTTCACCTCATGGGTTGGATGACCGTGAACCATTATCGGCCTGCCCCGGCGGGCACGGCGCACACGAAACACATTCTCACATGATTGCGCGGCGACACGCCGCGGGGAGCGGCGATGGGCGAGCAGGCAATTGCAGCGGCGGCGGCGGACGACCATGTGCGCGGCGCGCGCGATGCGGAGCTGGTGGTGATCGAGTACGGCGACTTCCAGTGTCCGTATTGCGCACGCGCGCGGCCGACCCTGGCGGCGCTGCAGGAACGCCACGGCGCGCGCCTGGTCCTGGTGTACCGGCACCTGCCGCTGGAACACCTGCATCCGCTGGCCGGGCTGGCCGCGGAGGCGGCGGAGGCGGCCGCGGCGCAGGGGCAGTTCTGGGGCATGCATGATGCGCTGTTCGAGCACCAGCGGCAGCTGGATGCGGCCACGCTGCCGCTGTTGGCGCAGGAGCTGGGGCTGGATGTGGAGAAGTTTCGCCGGGACGTCGAGAGCCGGCGTTACCGGGACAAGGTGCGCGCGCATGCGGACGATGCGGCGCGCGTCGGGGCGACGGCGACGCCGGCGTTTTTCTTCAACGGCCAGCGGTATCGGGGGGATTCGGATCGCGCGTCGTTGACGGCGGCGATCGAGGAAGCGCTGAACGGGCGTTGAGTCGTTTGGCGGTGCGGCGGAGCGGGCGTGCGTCGAACGCGTGGGCGTTGGTGACTCAAGCCACTGGCTTGAATCACCCGTCCACCCTACGTGACGCATCATTCCTCCTCAGCAGTTCGCATCCCTTCGCCGTCGTCCCCGCGAAGGCGGGGATCCAAGTTCGACAGGCAGCCATGACCGCATCGGGTAGGCACGCACCCGCCAGCAATCACCGCGTCGGCGGCAAAGCCGCCGACCCTACAAACAAAAGCGGCCCCGCAGGGCCGCTTTTGTCGTCACGCGAAGGCGCTTATTCCGCCAGCGCCGCGAAGGCCGCTTCGCGCACCTGCTCCACCGGACCGACGCCCGAGATCTTGCGGTACTTCGGCGCGCCCGGCAGGCCCGATTGCGCCCACTTGTTGTAGTAGCCCAGCAGCACTTCGGTCTGGTTATGGTAGACCTCGAGGCGCTTCTTGACGGTTTCTTCCTTGTCGTCGTCGCGCTGGACCAGCGGCTCGCCGCTCACGTCGTCGATGCCCTCGGCCTTCGGCGGGTTGAACTTGACGTGGTAGACGCGGCCCGAACCCGGGTGCGAGCGGCGGCCCGACATGCGCTCGACGATCATTTCGTCAGGTACGTCGATTTCCAGCACGTAGTCGATGTTCACGCCGCTGTCCTTCATGGCGTCGGCCTGCGCGATGGTGCGCGGGAAGCCGTCGAACAGGTAGCCGTTGGCGCAATCCGCTTCCTTCAGGCGCTCCTTGACCAGGCCGATGATGATGTCGTCCGAGACCAGCTGGCCCGCATCCATCACCTTCTTCGCAGCCAGGCCCAGTTCGGTGCCCGCCTTGATCGCGGCGCGCAGCATGTCGCCGGTCGAGATTTGCGGGATGTTGAACTTCTCCTTGATGAAGTTGGCCTGGGTGCCCTTGCCGGCGCCGGGTGCTCCTAACAGAATGAGACGCATGTGTTTCCTAGAGTTCGAAGGATGGATTGGAATTTTGTGGGTGGCGAACGATGGCGCTTGATGCCGCGCTTGATGTCGCACATGATGCATATCTGACTAGCTTGACACGAAAGTTACCACAAAAGTCAGCCTCAACGCCACCTTGGGGAGCTTCCGCCGGCAACAAAAGTTGACGCAGCGCAGACGCCGCGAGGACGTACTGCAGGCTGGATCAAGACGCGAAATGCTGGCGTACGCGTGCCAGGTCCTCGGGGGTATCGACGCCCGCGTGCGGAGCGCCGGCGGTCACGTGCACCGCGATCGGATAGCCGTGCCACAGCACGCGCAGCTGTTCCAGCGCCTCGATGTGCTCGAGCGGCGAACTCTCCAGTTTGGGATAGGCCTGAAGGAAGGCATTGCTGTAGGCATAAAGACCGATGTGGCGCAGCGGCACGTAGCCGGCCGGCAGCCCGTCGCGCGACTGGGCGAAGGCGTCGCGGTGCCAGGGAATCGTGGCGCGCGAGAAGTACAGCGCCCTGCCCTCCTTGTCGAGCACCACCTTCACCACGTTCGGGTTGAACGCGTCGTCGGCCCGGTCGATCGGGTGGGCGCAGGTGGCCATCGGCACGCCCGGCCGGATGCGCGCGGCGCAATCGGCCAGCAGGCCGGGGTCGATCAGCGGCTCGTCGCCCTGCAGGTTGACCACCACTTCGTCGTCGGGCAGGCCGAGTATCTGCGCCACTTCGGCGATGCGGTCGGTGCCGGACGGATGGTCGGCGCGGGTCAGGACCGCGTGCACGCCGTGGGCCGCGCAGGCGGCGGCGATGTCCTCGTGGTCGGTGGCGACGATGATGCGGGTCGCGCCGGATTCGCGCGCGCGTTCGGCCACGCGCACCACCATCGGCTTGCCGCCGAGGTCGGCCAGCGGCTTGTTCGGCAGGCGGGTCGAGGCCAGGCGCGCGGGAATGATGACGGTGAAGCCCATGGCGCGCCGCTCAGGTCGGCTCGATCCTGCGGGCCTGGTCGGCCCACATGATCGGGATGCCATCGCGGATCGGGTAAGCCAGGCGATCGGGGCGGCAGGTCAGTTCCTGCGCCTTCTTATCGTATTCGAGCGGGCCCTTGCACAGCGGGCAGACCAGGATATCAAGCAGTCGAGCGTCCACGACATTTCTCCACGATTTGTTCGGCCAGCGCAGCATCGAGCTGCGCCGTCACCGGCACGACCCACAGCCGCGGGTCGTCCTTCAGGTTATCAAGTTGCCGACATTTTACTGCATCCTTCTCCGTGATCAGGATGACATCGGCGTCGAGGCCGTCGAAGGGACGGTCGAGGAAGTCGTGGTGGTCGGGCAGCGGCAGCTCGGTGAAGTCCAGTCCGTGCCCCCGCAGCATGGCGAAGAAGCGGCCCGGATTGCCGATGCCGGCGGCCGCGGCCAGGCGCTTGCCGGCGAAGGCGGTCAGC